>CAZDWF010000094.1:0-1817 GCA_964508895.1 uncultured Bacteroidales bacterium | reverse complement strand
AATTTAACATTACTAATTACTCATTGCAAATTTATTTGCGTTCTTCAGGCTTAAATTTAAAAATCTCATGTGAAGCAAAGGAGTTCTTTCTGCTTATTAGGGTTCTGTTATGCACAGATTTCTTGTAATTAATATTACAAATAAAAGAAGCCTGTCAATTATAACAGGCTTCTCCTAAACAAATAAGTTTTAAAGTAATCGATTAAACGACTTTGACATTTACTGCGTTTGGTCCTTTTTGACCTTCCTCCACGTCAAAGCTCACTTGGTCTCCTTCATTAATTTCATCGATTAATCCGTTTTGATGGACAAATACATCTTTGCCTCCTTCATCAGGGGTGATGAATCCAAAACCTTTAGACCTATTGAAGAATTTTACTGTTCCGTTACTCATAATTAAAAATTTTAAATGAAATGCAAATATAGGATTTTATCTTGAATTTGTTCAATTTTTAATTTATTGCGATTGTTATATTTATAGCACGCGTCAGAGACGCGGGCAATCTGGGGTCAGAGATTCGCGCTATCAAGTGTTCGATATAATATTCTGCAATAAATTTCACATTACTAATTACTAATTGACAATTGGCAATTAACTTATGTATGTTTATATATAACACCTCTCTGAGCCAAGCCCTCCAAAATAAACTCAACACACTCTTCCTTCTCCCCAATAAACTCAGGCACAATAATTCCCTTACTGTCAAACATCCCTTTTAGCATCATCCTCGTTGCCATCGTTGCTGCATATCCCGTGGTTCGGGCCATGGAATGTACTTTTGTTTCAGGGTCGTATTCATCATAAAGATCCCAGGTGTATTTTGCCAGCTTATCGTCTTTTATTCCTTCCACTATAACTTTCATCACGGTGATATCAACTTCTCCTTCTTTGAGTTTCCATTGATCAAATAATAAGGTGCTGGTATAATCCAATGGCACTATTTCTTTTCCTCCGACATTTATAGCCTCTGTTTTGAAGAATCCACTGTCTTTTAATACTTTGATCTTCTCAATATGCCCTTCATACCGTAAGGTTTTTTCTATCATATTTGGTACGTTCAGTGTTTTGATAAGGCTTCGTAAGCCATCGCTGTTGAATGCTTCCAGGGTGCCAATTCTGGGGAAGGGGAGAAGCTCCGCATCTGTTAATGCTGGCATTTCGATAAGCTGACCATTTTTTACAAATCTTGCAGGACGTACATATTCTTCAATAACATCCACAGGGGAGAATACTGCTTTGTATTCCCAAGGCCATTCTTTAACTTTTGGTAAACCTCCAACATAAATCCTGATGTCATGTGTTTCATCCAATTGATGGTATGCATATCCTGAAAGAAGATGACTCATTCCTGGTGCAACACCCATATCAACTATAGCTGTAACATTGCATTTCTTTGCCAGCTTGTCAAGTTTGAAAGCATCTTCAGGGAAAAAAGCAATGTCGACCACATCTTTTCCTGTTTCTATAATCGTTTTAAGAGTATTGTATCCCATAAATCCAGGAACACAGCTTACTACAATATCAAAATCCTGTATAAGACCGGATAATACATTTTGCTCTGAAAGGTCAGCTTGCTTTAATGTTATTGGGTAACCTTTAAGCTTTTTTAATTTTTCTGAATTGATATCTGCAACACATACATCATTTTCATTTTCTGATGCAAGGTCGCGGGCAATAGGTCCGCCAATCAAACCAGCACCCAATACAATTATCTTATGCATTTCTGTTTTGTTTAAGTTTTCTGAACCTTTGTTGAGAGATGATAACACCTGTAAGTATAATTATTATTCCAATAATTTTTCTTCCTGAGAACAAC
>CAZDWF010000093.1:0-14385 GCA_964508895.1 uncultured Bacteroidales bacterium | reverse complement strand
AAAACAGTCCTACATATTATATTTGCCATTAGTGCTATATTGATAATATCATCTTGCTCTACTACAAAATATTTGGATGACAATCAAAGCTTATTGATCAAAAACAAAATCCATGTAAAATCAGATAGGTTTAAAATTGAGACTGACGAAGTAAAGGCTTATATTCAGCAACGTCCTAATAAGAAACTATTTGGACTATTCAGGTTTAAACTCTGGGCTTATTATAAGGCAATTAATGGAAGGAACAGTAAGTTCAATAGATGGGTGGAAAATAGTGTTGGTGAAAGGCCTGCAATTTTTGACTCGGTTAGCGCAAGGGAATCAGCAAAAGATATGGAATTGTACTTTGATAATATTGGATATTTCAATGCTGATGTTACATTTTCCTATAATTATAAAAATAAAAAAAAGAATAAGGTAATTGTCGATTATCAGATAAATCCTGGAGAACCATACAAAATCAGAAAGTATAATTACAGCATTGATGATCCACAAATAGCAAGCTATATTTTTCAAGATACAGCCTTCTCACTGATTAAAAGAAAACAAAATTACAACTCATTTAATCTTGATGAAGAAAGAAACAGAATTACTGAATACTTAAAAAATAATGGATACTACAAATTTACCAAAGACTATATTTTCTATGAAGTTGATTCAGCTTTGAATGATAATAAAATCGATATCACTTTAAAAATTGAAGATCGCTTGTTACCCGATCCAAAAAATCCCGGGAGATTTATTAAAGCAAAACATAATCGATATATAATCAATAAGATTTACATAAACCCTAATTATAACCCGATTTCATCCAAAACGATAAAGTACGATACACTTATCAAAGAAGTGCATCAGATAAAGAGCCATCGGCCGGCAAACTATTATTACATCCTTTATAAAGGGAAACTGAAGGTCAAACCACAGCTATTATCACAGTCTGTTTTCATTGAAGATGATGAACCATTTAATTTAAAAGATGTTCAGCAAACTTACAGAAGGTTTGCAAATCTTGGTGCATTCAATTATACAAGTATTCACTTTGAAGATGTTGTTGCAGATACTTCATCCAATTCAGATATTCCAAAAGAAATAAATTGCTTTGTGAACCTTTCCCGCGCACCCTTGCAGGCATATACAATTGAAGCTGAGGGAACTAATTCTGGAGGCGACCTGGGAATTGGCGGAAATGTAACTTATCAAAATAGGAATATTTTCAGGGGAGCAGAAACATTCTCTTTAAGGTTTAAAGGTGGATTGGAAGCGCAAAGAATCTCCAAATCATCAGATGCAGAAGACAAAATATTGTTTTTCAATACTTACGAATATGGTGTGGATGCAAATATTGTATTTCCAAAATTTCTGATACCTATAAGGCAGGAAAAATTTCCCAAGTATTTCAAACCCAAAACTATCTTAAGTACAGGACTTAATTTTCAAAACCGTCCGAAATACAGAAGATATATTTCCACTGTTACCTTTGGTTATAGCTGGGATGAGTCACCAACCAAGAAGCATATTTTTAATCCTGCTGAGATAAACCTTGTAAAAATCTTTCCCTCTGCAGGGTTTCAACAGGAGCTTGATGAAATCAATGATGAAAGATTAAAAGATCAGTATACTGACCACCTTATTGCAGGTGCAAGCTATTCATTTATCTTTAACAACCAGGATATCAGGAAAGTGAAAAACTTTATGTATTTCAGAGGAAATCTTGAGGTTTCAGGAAACTTTTTGAACCTTATTGACAGAGTAATAAAAGCACCAAAGGATTCATCCGGGTATTACAGCCTATTTGGAATACGTTATGCACAATATGTGAGAACTGATCTTGATTACAGATATTATTTTATGCTAAATAAAGAGAATTCGGTTGTTACAAGAATAGCTCTGGGGGTTGGAATTCCTTACGGTAATTCTGAAGTCCTTCCTTTTGAAAAAGGATTCTATCTGGGAGGTGCAAATGGTATGCGTGGTTGGAGATACCGGTCTCTGGGTCCGGGTGGTTTTAAAGGGGAGCACAGCGATATTGACAAATCAGGAGATATCATGATCGAAGGTAACCTGGAATATCGTTTCCCGATCTATAAATTCTTTAAAGGAGCAATATATACCGACATAGGTAATGTTTGGCTTCTCCACGAAAATAGTTCCTTCTCTGATGCTGAATTCCAGTTTAATTCATTTATCAGTCAGCTTGCTGTTGATGCAGGAGTAGGTTTCCGATTTGATTTCAATTTTTTTATTTTCAGGATAGACCCTGCTGTTAAACTCAGGAACCCTTCCAATCAACAAGGTAACAGGTGGGTGATAGATAAGCTGCAATGGAGAGATGTTATATTAAACTTTGGTATTGGTTACCCTTTCTAAAATTCTGCGATGAACTCAACTCACCAAATAGAGAAATGTTGGATTAAGGCTTTTTCTTATGAGCCCACTATTGGGCAATTGGAGTTGATTCAAAAACTTTCAGGATTTATTGCAGATGATGCTCAGCATAAGCTTTTTGTTCTCAAAGGTTATGCAGGAACAGGAAAAACAAGCATAGTCAGCACACTGGTAAATATCCTGCCCCAATTCAAATTAAAAAGTGTTTTGCTGGCTCCCACAGGAAGGGCTGCAAAAGTTTTATCAGGATATAGTGGCATGTCGGCATATACTATACATAAAAAGATCTATTTCCTGGGTATGACTCATGAAGGCTACCCTACTCTTTTGCTTAAAAAAAACCAACATAAAAACACCGTATTTATTATTGATGAAGCTTCCATGATACCGGAAACAAACAGCTCTGCCAATCCTACTTTCTGGGATTCAAGAGGACTGCTTGAAGACCTTATCAATTACGTATTTGAAGGAGAAAATTGTTCTATGATACTTATTGGTGATACAGCGCAGTTGCCTCCGGTAAGTACAAGCTTAAGTCCGGCTTTAGATATAGAATACATTTCAAAAAGTTATTTTGTAAATCCTCAACACTACGAATTAACAGATGTAGTGAGGCAACAACATGAATCAGGCATCCTGAAAAGCGCAACAAAACTTCGGAATCATATTCGCAGTGGAAACATTGATCCTCCATTTTTTCAGACTGGAAACCATAGGGATTTTCTGAAAATTTCAGGAAGCGAACTTGAAGATGCATTGCTTGATGCATATTCAAAATATGGCGAAGAAAATACCGTTATTCTTTGCCGCTCTAATAAAAGAGCCAATATCTTCAACCAGGAGATCAGAAACAGGATATTATTCAGAGAAAATGAGATCAATGGTGGAGATTCACTGATGGTTGTGCGTAATAATTACTTCTGGACTGAAAATATACCTGAGCTTGAATTCATTGCCAATGGTGATTTAATTGAGATCAAGCGTATTTCCCGTATTGAAGAGATTGAAGGTTTTAATTTTGCTGATATTTCATTCCGGTTTATTGATTATCCTGATCATCCTGATATGGAAGTTAAGATCTTACTGGATACTATTAAAAATAATTACGCTTCGCTCCCTATCGAAGAAATACGAAAACTCAGTCAGATTCCATTAACAGGATTAGGAGATGCTTCCTCAAAAAAGAAAAGGGAAATCATAATGAAAGATCCCTTTTATAATGCATTACAGGTTAAGTTTGCGTATGCAATAACAACTCACAAATCACAGGGAGGCCAGTGGGAAGCAGTGTTTATCGATCAGGGATATTTAACTTCTGAGATGATCAATCTTGAATATTTACGGTGGTTGTATACAGCAATAACCAGAGCTACGAAAGTTGTTTATCTGGTGAATTTTAATGAAATTTTGTTTAGCTCATAGGTTCTTGCAGATTTCGCAAATAAGAATTCTCACAGATTAACACAGATGAAACACAGATCTTCGCTGATTAATTCTTTGCGTTCGTTGTGCTTTCTATAGTGTCTATTGTGGGTTCTGCGAGAAAATCCGCGTGATCTGCGAGAACCATTGAACTATTCTATTTTATTTCCACGCACGTTCCCAGATGCATTTCCCAAAACCCATCACCCCATTGATCTTTAAGGCGATCAATCATTTCATCTCCTGTACAATGTGTTGGGCCTATATTTTTCACAACCATTCTCCTGAGTTCATTAACTATTCTATCAAACTCATTATCATTATATGATCGCATATGAAACCCTCCTGTTACCAGGTATATTGGTCGTTTAGACTCAATTTTCTTCGCAGCGGAAACTAATCTGTCAATTCCAGGATGCGAGCAAGCTGCAATAACAACAAGTCCTTTGGGAGTATTTAACATCAGTGCTTGCTCAGCAATGCCTTCCCTGCTTTTATACTGCCCGGTAGAATAAACTCCTTTGGCAATTTTCTTAGATTTTTTTACAGCTATTATATCTTTATCAGGATATTGATGCTTTATCCTGTCATATGTATCATCCGGAACATAGATCTTAATGTCATCTTTTGTCCTTGTAAGTAATTTTTTTAAACCCCCTGTATGATCTGTATGGATATGTGAAATAACTATAACATCAATTTCTCCCGGATCAAGGTTCATCTTCTGCATATTGCTTAACAATAAATAACCATCACTTCCGGTATCAAAAAGAATGCTTTCATTTTCAGTTTGCAGCCAGGCTGAATAGCCCCAGTCTGATGCAAGATTTTGATCCAGTGTAATATTATTGAAAACGATGCAGATAAGAAGAAGATTTATCATTGCTGAAGATGTTAGTTTATAAAGATAGTGAATAATTAGTCGCAAGACGCAAGTGACTAGCGACCAGCATCTGGTATCTTTTTATTAAATTTGACCTGACTACAACCATTATATTATGTCAAAAAGCATCGTAACAATCTTATTCGCCTTAATATCACTCATTTCAATCTCACAGGATAAATATTACACATTCGAAGAGATCAGCGGGGATGAGGAATATTATTATTTCTATAAATACTCATCAACAGAAAATGGCCATATCATACAATCAGTAAAAACACATCATAAGGATACTCTTGAAACACAAATCCTGACAACAGATAAGGAATTCAATTCTCTTAAATGGGAATACATCCGTGAAAGCGATCAAACACATGTTATTGCCATGTCAAAAGGTGATTTTGTAATATTTAAAGGAAAGCATGATGGGGATAAGATTGATGAAGAATTTGAACTGGACGGATATAGGTGGATACAGATCTTTCCTATGAATCCCGGATTAAATGAATGGATCAAAAGTGGTGAAGAAGAAATCCGGTTCTGGGTAATTGGTAATGACGGTCCTGCAGATATGGAGATAAATAAGTTTGTAGCAAGCAAGGAAGGGATTGAGAAAGTATATATTATGAATAAAGCTGTTTATTGCTGGAATATTGATATGACCTTATCAGGATGGAGGTCCTTATTCTGGTCAGGAAATTACTTTTACAGTAAGAATAAACTAAGGGTCGTAAAATATGATGGTGGTGGAGCTCCTGGAAATCCTGGTTCAATTACTACAATGATTTCAAAAAAATAGATTTAGGACTCTTTCGAGATCAGAACAGTTGCATAAGCACTTATTCCTTCTCCCCTTCCAACCAAACCCAGCTTTTCTGTTGTAGTGGCTTTAATGCTTAACTGATCCTGGAAGATCTTCATGCAATCCGACAATATGTTTTTCATATCATCAACATAAGAAGCAATCCTTGGTTTCTCCAGGCAAACGGTTGAATCAATATTGACAATATTAAATCCTTTTCTTCTGATCAGCTTTACTGTTTTCTTCAGAATAATTTTACTGTCGATATCTTTGAATTCTCTTGAGCTATCAGGAAAGTGATAACCTATATCATGCATATTTGCTGCTCCTAATAAAGCATCACAGATTGCATGTATAAGAACATCAGCATCTGAGTGTCCCACAGCTCCTTTTTCAGCAGGAATGAGTATCCCCCCAATAAACAGCTTCCTTCCTTCTTTTAAAGGATGGACATCATAACCAAAGCCTGTTCGAAATGACATTATGATAATTAGTTTTGATTGTTGAAGGCATCGAAATCAAAGATTAAGGTAAACCTTAGTGTATTTGCAAGAGGATGATTTCTTTCCATTGGGATCAGATAAGAGAAATCCAATCCGAAAACATTATAACGTAGTCCTGCACCCAGTGAGAAAAACTTACGGTTACCTTTGCTTTTATCTTCCCAGAAGTAACCACCACGTAACGAAAAGATATTATTATACCAGTATTCTGTAGAAATACCAAAGGTGAATTCTTTCATCTCCTCTGAGAAACCTCCTGGTGCATCATAGAATGATTGAATCATTCCCTGAACAACAGAAACGTCAGGATCTTTTCCTTTATCTATTACATAACTTCCATCAGGATTTTGTTCAAAAGTACCATCTGGATTTCTTTTATATATCGGAGGTGTTGGAACCAGGAGTTTGTTAATATCAAGGGCAAATCCCAATTTATTATAGTCATCAATATTCAAATTGATGGATGGGCCTAGGCGAAGATTGGTTGGAATAAAGTCCTTTTGAATATTGGTCTCACTATAGGATATCTTATTTCCGATGTTTGAAACATTAAAACCAAATGCAAATTCTCCTTCAATATTACCAAGGTCAACATCACTACGATAATAGAAAGCAACATCAGCAGCAATAGAAGTACCGGCACTGGTTTCAGCTCCCTGAACCATTTGACCAAGTGTTAAGTTTGAATAAATGAAACGGGCAGCAATCGCACCGGACCAGTGTTCTGAGAACTTCCTGGAATAAGTAAGATCAATAGCCCATTCAGATGGTTTGTATATACCTGTTGTAAATCCGGTTTCATCGGTAAACGGGATTTCCCCAAGCGTAAAATACCTTAAGCTGGCTGCTATAGCCTGTCTGTCATCAATTTTGTAAAATCCTGAAAGATATCCGAGATATATATCATCGATCTGTAATTCTCTTAACCAGGGAGTAAAGGAAACCGCAAAACCAAATTGCTTATCCATAAAAGCATATTTTGCAGGATTCCAATGCATGGAGTTTGCGTCAGGAGAAGTTGAAACTCCATTATCTGCCATACCACCAGCCCTTGCATCAGGTGCTATTTGTAAAAATGGGACAGCTGTAGTAATGGTATTAAGGCCATCCTGTCCGCTAAGATCATTATATGTTTGTCCAAAAGAAATTGAACCCGCAAGTATTATAAAAACTATTACTAAAATCCTACTTTTCATGTGAATCATCTATTAGAAAATTTAAAAGTGCAAATGTAACGAATATTTAAAAACTATATTGCTTCATTTTGATGAATAAAGCATTAATCAAAAAACATTAATAAATATATGGTGGTAAAAGTGTTTTATCGGCTTATAATTAATTTTTGTGAGTACTCTTTGTAATATCCAGCCTGATCCCATATACGTATTCTATATGGGTAAATACCTCTACTGAGTTTTCCTCCGTTAGCACTGGTACCATCCCAACGCACAGACTCAAGATTTTGGCCCTGGCTTTGAACTGTTTGCTTCAAGCGGGCAACCTCCTGTCCGGAGATATTATAAATACTAATCTCTAGTTCGAATGTATCTTCTGGTTTATTATGATGAAAAACAAAAGTTGTCTGGTCCCTAAATGGATTAGGAATATTCTGCACTTCATTTATAGTAAGCTCTCCTTTTTTATTTATGTAAAAGGATATCTCTTTTTCAGATGGGTTATTATGAATATCCCAGGATCTTATACTAAGTGTATGAAATCCATCAGAAATACTATCCATTGGATATAAAACCCAGCCACTCTTATATGTATCAGCATCAGGTTCATAAAAGTTATTAAGCTTCATGGGTTCACGATATGCTTCATCCAGGATGGCAGTAATTTCATGTCCGAGAGTATTGTTAAATGCATCTATTCCCTGTTCGTCATATAGCCTAACCATAAGAAGAGGGTCTGGAGTTACATAGTCTCCGGAAGTAAATGAAGTATTGTTTAGAAAGACATCCATTTGGGGTCCCGTATAATCCACCGGAACTGTATTATCAATACCTCCGACAACAATATCTTCTTTACCATGAGCATCTTCAAAACTAATAGTATCGTATGCATAATATGAGATCCTGCCCAAGCCGTAATTAAAATTGATATTTTTTGGCATTAAGAAGGTGAACGAGAAAGTCCCATTATTCACTGTTGCTTTTCCCTTATAAAGGATCTTATCGCATAAATTGAAGTTAGCCACCTGGCTACCCGGATCATTGCCCAGAGTCTTATACTGGGTTTTCTTATCGTAAATAGTTGGAATTACATAACCATTGAAATTATTCTGGTTGACACCATAAACATCAACAACATAGCCACTTACAGTAACTTCAGAAAGGGCCTGTAAAGTGTCACCACTTGCAGCAATATCTTTAATCTCTATTGCTGAAGTTTTTATTAAATGTTCAGGATATCTAAGCTTTAAAGCCGGATCACCCAGGAGAACAAAATTCTTAACATTCTGGCTAATATACATTTCTGTTTTGGCTATTTTAACCAGGTCTCCAAGATGTGGATATTCTCCATTAATTCTTTCGAAACAGTTTTCATAAAGAATTTTGTTCAACTTAAAATTAGGATCCGACCATGCCAGTCTTGTAGTTGTAAAAATAGAAACACCCCCTCCATCAGGATTTAACATTACCAATTCACCTGCTGATGTAAAAGCAGGTTCATCAAAACGGCTGAACTCGCATGTAGCTGTTATGAATAATGGCATATTATCGAAATTCTTCCAGGAGTTAATTGTAGGAATATCACAGATCTTCTCATGAGCCAGACCGGTTTCCCCACCATGTCCTGTATAATTAATAATAAGTGCGCCTTCACTCATTGCATTATTAATAGCTTTAACAACATCAGGGTACCTGTGCCCGGCAGCTGTATTTACCTGAATAAAAGCGTCCATATAGATCTTGTCAATCAGGAAGTCTTCATAGGAAGTATCAATAAGTGTAACCAGTCTCTCAGCCTGCTTGAAATGTATATTATTATCTTCATCATCAGCTATAAAACACACCTTATTTCTCCAGTTGCCATGTACTTTTTTATCTGATGACAGATAATGATCAATTTTATCTACAAGTTGTGTTGCCTGTTCAATGTTTGATGCAGGCATTCGTCCTACCCCAACATCTATAGTTTTCCCGTATGCATTATTACCTTCATCGCTATCGAAAAGCCCGAAGAAATCATCAGTTACAAATGAGTACCCATGTTTCAATGATTCTTTCGACTGAAATGTTGGCATATAATTACAATTATCAATATGCCTGCATTTAGGATCATAAGATCCGTCTCCAAACAAGAGTACATAACGCAACATATTTGTTGAATCACCTCTCAGGTAAAGCATCCGGCAATAATCTCTTATTGCACTAATATCCTGTACACCTGAAGAGAATTCATTATAAATCTGTTGCAGCGTAACAACAGAATATGAGAGTCTATCATGTTGCTGATGAATATCACCAATACGAACTGCCTGATCATAGAAATCAGGATGAGTAATAATTACAAAATTTACAGTATTATGTGCATGCAGGTTTTGATTTTCAACCTCTTCAATAAATGTTATTGAATGAAATGAGGTTCCATCAAATGCAATGTATTCGACCATGTCATCATGATGTGCTTTGAAAACAAAATCACTTCCTGTATAATTTCCTGACTTTTTATGAATATTATACTTATCGCTAATATCCCAAACAATAAGATCATTATTTGCATTAGTAATATGATATTCAGCAATATTCCCAGCACCAGAATTCTCAATATCACGAAATGCAAGCTGGCTTCCATTCATATTCAGGTTTCTAAAAGCATTAATTTCAATAAAGTTCATCCAGCCCACTGCAATAGTACTTGATGGGTTATAGGTTACATTAATGGTAATATCGTCTGACACAGGTGTTATTTCAACTATTTCAGGAGTAAGAGACCATGCGTAAATTGTACTGTTAATACTAACTTTATTTATAGGAACGCTAAGAAAAACAGATCCATTATAACTAAAATCGAAGATACTGGTCTGTAAAGATCTTGCAGCAATATTTGTTCTAAGCAAAGCGTCCTTGCCAATAACTATATCCTTAAAGTTAAACTGATAATCATAGCTTAGCTGTACTTTATATTCCTCCCCAAACCAAATTTTACCAGACTTTAATATATTAATTTCATCTACATCATGAACCTGATAATCTATAAACTCCTTGATAAAATGCGTGGCATCTTCAGATAGAGGTGCATCATTGATTATCCTTTTTCCCGGGCCCAGGTCTGCTGTAATAAAATAGTTTACTTCATCAGTGTAATAATTATTCTCATGAACAAAAAATCCTGTAAAATAATTATATGTCCACTTTACGGGACCCTGTCCATAAAATAAAATATAATCTGAAGCATCAAAGCTTCCATCTTCTTCTCCAACAATTTGAATGGCATTTTCTATAAGATCGTCTGGTCTTTCTTCTCCGTTGCTTTCAGGCACCATACCATTTCCATTTCCATATAATCTGATATTCCGGGGATCAATATCATCAATATCCAGTCCCATTGATTTTAATTCTGAATAAGAAATTTTATGAATACCTGAATTAACAGTAGCGATCCTGTACCACTTTCCTGATGACAGAATTGATGTATAAGAAAAATCTTTTGAAAGGTCTCTGTTTGTCGTAGCTTGGATCTCAACTATTTCATATTCTATTGTACATGAAAGTAATCTTTCATAGTTATCATTTTCAGCATTATACCTTATTGGGATTAAAGCAATATCTGCCACAGGCTTTTTGTCCAGTAAAGAATTTTCAGTGAAGAGTAGAAATTTATCCCTGATAAGATATTTATCATCTAACAAATTAACAAGCTCATCAGGCAGAGTTTCAAAAACAACATCAGAAAGCTTCAGGATCAGTCTGTCGTTTGATGATTTTACTGCAATACGATCCAAAGAAACAGGTAGCATCCCACTTCTATAATCAGTTTGCGAGCCTTCAAAACTCAGGAAATAGCATTTAATATCCTCACCCATATAAATGGTCTGAAGATCATTCCAGACAAATTTCTTATCAATTGATTGTGCCTGAGAAAATAAAGGAAATATTATCAGAAGTATATATAGTAACTGTATCTTGTTCATTTATAATAACATTTGTAAGTAGACATGCACTTCACATATTAGGTTGCATTGATTAACATTTATTTAAGAATTACCAGTTTTTCAAGTTTATCAGCATAGGATCCATCCATGGATTTAACACTGAGTTTATACAAATACACTCCTCTGGCTAACCTATCACCAAAATCATCTTTTCCATCCCACCCAAAAGGAGGTATTGGTCCTACCCTGAATCCTGAAGAAGATATATAATCATTATAGGTATAAACCAACCTTCCTGATACAGTGAATATTTGTAAAAGAACTTCAAGATTTGTATTTGGTTGATTATGTTCGAAGAAGAATTCCGTATGTGTTGTAAATGGATTAGGGTAATTCAAAACATGATCTAAAGCCAACTCTGCAGATTCAGCAACCACAAACTCAAGATATGTTTCTGCAGAATTATTGTGAACATCCCAGACCTTAAGACTCAGGGTATGATTTCCATCTTGTAATTCAGTATAGGGATATTTTACGGTTCCGCTGGTATAACTATTCAGATCTGCTTCATAATACTCGTTCAGGTTTATTGATTTATCATGATCTCTATCCATCACAGCAACGATATCATGCCCGATTCCATTTCCAACAGTATTGACACCACTTGAATCTGTAACAAATGCCAGCAAGGTTGGATTCTGATCTGTAAGGCCTCCGAATACAAAGCTTTCATCATTCATATAAAGATCTATAACAGGTCCTTCATTATCCGGAGTGATACCTGATTCATATCCACCAACAATAATCCTTTTATCAAATCCGGCAGCATCAGTATTGGTGGTGCTTGCGTAATAAGAGATCTTCCCAAACCCAAAATTGTATGCAATATCTTTGGGAACGATAAAAGTAAATGAGAATTCACCATTAAGAATACTTGCTTTACCTTTATATAATATAGAGTTTTGTATATCAAAAGTAATTTGTGAACTTGAAGGATCAGTTCCAAGGGTTCTGATCTTCCTTGGTTTGTCAAATACAACAGGATATAAAATTCCATTAAAAGAGCTGAGTTTTACCCCGTTTTCATCTTGTACTTCACCACTAACGGTAACTTTTTTCAATGCTTTCAGCGTATCACTGGCAGTTACAGACCCATTAATATTAATTGTATTAACCTGATATTCAGGATATGATAAACGTAATACAGGGTCACCAAGTAATATAAATTTTCTGTCATTATCACCTACATCACCATCTTTGTTTTTAGATAATCTGATAATATCACCAAATCGTGGATAATTGCCATTAATCACTTTGTCAAAAGCACAATCAAAGAGTGCATTATTTAAGTTAAAATTTGAGCTTCCGTAAGTTGCTCTTGCAGTGGTAAACATACCAATAGCTCCTCCATTAGGATTCAGGAAAGCTATTTCCCCAGCAGATATTCTTTCAGGATCATCATAACGGCTGAACTCACAGGTTGCTGTCACGAAAACGGAAAGTTTATCATAGTTTGTCCAGCTATTAATATCACTGATCTCAAGGAAACGTTCATGTCCCCAGCCAACTTCACCACCATGCCCGGTATAATTCATAAGTATGGCTCCCTGATCCACCCTTCTGTTAATAGCTGTATTCACTTCAGGAGCCCTTTGTCCACCAGGTGTTGAAACCTGTGGATATGCATCCACATAAATCTTATCAATATTATATGACTGATGCATTGTATCCATTTTGGCAGCAAGTCTTTCAGCTTGTTCAAGATGCAGGTCTCCGTCCTCATCGTCAGCAACGAAACATATCATATTTCTCCAATTACCCATTACCTCAGGCTTGTTGCTTGAGTAATTAATGATCTTGTCTACTGCCAATCTGGCCTGTTCAATTGTTGCAACAGGCAATCGGCCTATTCCAATATCCAACAATTGTGCATATTGAGGTCCTTCAATATCATCCATAAAACCGAAATAATCATCAGTTGCAATTGAACTTATTATATTCATCGACTTCTGATCTTCCCATGTAGGTACAAAATTTGTATTTCCAGCAATTCTGTCTTTATAATCATAAGAGGCATCTCCAAATAATAAAAGGTACAATGGATTATTTCCTGTATGTTTATCATAAAACATCTTCATAAAGTCTCTTATACCAGTAATATCCTGCGCTCCTGAAGAAAATTCATTATATATTTTCTCCGGTTCAATAACAAACACACTTAGTCCGTCAGCTGAATTATGAAATGATGCCAGACGATAAGCTTCATTTGCAAAAGAAGGATGCGTGATGATTATCAGGTCATAAGGATTAAGAGAATGAAGATTTTGGTTAGCAACTTGCTTTATAAAGACAGGTGTAAAAAAACCTGTGCCATTAAAAGAAATAAATTCCTGTAAGCTATCATTTGGGATCCTGAATGTAAGATTATTACCAGATAATGATGTTTGTAATCTTTTAACATTTATCGGATCAGTAACGTTCCATATCTGTATTGCCGAAGATGCATTTCCAAGGTTGAATTCAGTTATATTTCCAGGGCCGGAAGAATTAGGATTTCTGAATGATAACTGAGGGCTGACAAAGCTCAAATACCTTATAGCATTTAACTCAATGTAGTCTAACCAGGCAACTGCACCATTGGAAGTCTTATTATAATCAGCTCTGATATTAATTGAAGAGGAACTGACATTAAAACTGGTACTTTTAACGCTTGTTGTTGCATAATCAGAATATTGAGTTCCAGATACATTGGATAAAGTGGCTGTTAATACCAGTGATCCATTCTGATAAAATTTCATATTGCTTGATGTGAAAGACCTGGCAGCAACGGATATCTTCATATATACTTCTTTGCTAACATCAATATTAGGAAATGAAAAATCGTAATCAAAGCTTGTATTAAAATCAAAAGCAGGACTATCGAACCATTGACGACCGGTTTTAACAATATTTAAATCATCCAATTCATGAAATGCATGATCAGTAAAACTACTCACAGTATTGGTTGGGCTAACTGTTGAAGAGGATTGCTCCAGGATTCTTTTCCCGGGACCAAGATCTGTAGTTATAAAATAATATGTGTAATTAGAGTATATATTCTTCTTATGATGAAAGTGATCATCACTATTATTATATTCCCAGACGTCAGGTGATTCTCCATAAAACAACACATAATCATTTTGGTCGAATTTTCCATCACTCTCACCAATTACCTGAATAGCATTCTCCATCAGGTCATCATACCTTGGTGCAAAAACATGCTCGGGAAGCATGCCTCCCCCATTTCCAT
>CAZDWF010000092.1:0-14506 GCA_964508895.1 uncultured Bacteroidales bacterium | reverse complement strand
CAGGAAGAATTGCAATCATTAGCATATTAATAATAAATCCAGGATAAGTTTTAACATTAATAAAAACCTCTGTAAGCTCTGCAGCCCTTGCCTCTGAATCAATCATCCATTTTTCTAATCCCGACAGGGACTCAGGTAATCGTATCATTTCATTGATTTCGGAAAGAAAATGCAGAAAAGGTAAAATCATAATTATGAGTGCTGTACCAGCTAATATTGAAAACAGCTTTGGAATCCTTTCAAGGGAAAGGTACTGGGGAACATTTCTGTTAACCAAAAAAGCAAAAGCCAAAGCAGGAAAAATAAAAACTCCAAGCTGATTCACTATCTGTAAGTATTTAAGCATATTCAGATTGTCAGCTATAGTCACATCCGCCCCTCCGGCAAGGTTTTCCACCATTTCGATCCCGAAAAAAGGAAGACCAATCAGCAATCCCAGAAATAAAGAGATCAATAAAGAAATTATAATTATTGAAAAAAACAATATCAGCTGTAAAATGGGTGAAGGATTGTAGAGTAGAGGGCGTTTTTCGAGCATGTTTAAAGATTGATCTGGCAAAGGTACGAAAAGAATCCAGTCGCCAGTCGCCAGTCGCCAGTCGCAAGGAACAAGGAACAAGAGGCAAGGAACAAGAGGCAAGGAACAAGGTAGGGAGTGAAAGGCAAAAGAAAAATTACTTGATCCAATGCCACTACAAATATCAAACGACACACCAGAGGAGGGTCTTGCTGGAGACTGCTAGCTGGTTACTGGCAACTTATATTATCTTTGCAGCATGAAGATCGCTAATATTGACCTTGGCTTCGAGCCGATACTTCTGGCACCCATGGAGGATGTTACGGATATGCCTTTCCGTATCATCTGCCGGGATATGGGTGCAGACATGGTTTACAGCGAGTTTATTTCTTCTGAAGGACTGATCCGGGATGCCCGAAAAAGCCTTATAAAACTTGAATTTTCAGAGAAAGAAAGACCCTTCGGAATACAGATCTTCGGTCATGATACCGAATCCATGATCAAAGCCACACGAATGGCTGAAAAAGCAAATCCTGATGTAATTGATATCAACTGGGGCTGTCCGGTAAAAAAGGTTATCAATAAAGGTGCCGGTGCAGGAATGTTGCAGGATATTGATAAAATGGTAGAGATCACCACAGCTGTGGTTAAAGCAACTGAGATTCCTGTCACAGCAAAAACAAGACTGGGCTGGGATGATTCAAGTAAATACATAGTAGATATTGCTGAAAGATTACAGGATACAGGAATTAAAGCCCTTACTATACATGGACGTACAAGAGCACAGCTTTACCGTGGAAAAGCCGACTGGACTTTAATTGGAGAAGTGAAAAACAATCCCGGAATGTCGATACCAATTATAGGAAATGGAGATATTACAGGAGGTGAGATCGCCCGACAAATGTTTAACAGATACGGAGTTGACGGTATAATGGTTGGAAGGGCTGCCACTGGAAACCCCTGGATATTCAAAGAGATAAAACAATACCTTCAGGATGGTACATTAGCTGAGCCTCCCGGCATCCTGGAAAAAGTAGAAACCTGTAAATGGCAACTTGAAGAAGCCATTGAGGGAAAAGGAGAAAAAAAGGCCATCTTTGAAATGCGAAAGTTTTACAGCAACTATTTCAAAGGGCTGTCGCACTTTAAAGAAATAAAACTCAAATTAATGACCTCTGAAGACAAAGCAGAGATCGACAATATTTTAGATCGGATCGCCGAGATCTATGCTTAACTTCCCTTCTTTGAAAAGGCTGGTCACATCCTCATCCCTTCTGATATTATAGGCATACATACCTAACTGGCGGGCGGTGAGGCAATTATCTAGGTTGTCATCAACAAACAATGTTTCTTTAGGCACAAGCTGACTATCCTGTAAAACCATCATGAATATTTCAGGATCAGGTTTTCGCACACCCATCATATATGAATAATAATCCATCTCGAAAAGCTCGCTGAGTCCCATCAACCCATAACGTTTTCTGATCTCATCCTGGTAATAATACCAGTGAATAAGATTGGTATTGCTAAGCAGGAATGTGCGGTAATGGTTTCTTATATCCTGTAAAAGATGAATACGTTGTGGAGGTATATCCAGGATAAGAGTGTTCCAAATATCATCCACATCATTATCATCCAATTCAATATCACAGATCTTTTTGATCTCATCCCTGAACATCTGATCAGATATCATTCCAGTTTCAAATTTATTATAATGATCATTAGCGATCATATACTTATGAAGTTCATCCACATTTTTTGAGCCCCGGGCAATAAGCTCTTTGGTGATCCTGTTTTCATCGATGTTAATAATAACACCACCAAAATCGAAAATAATGTTCTTTATATCAGGCATAAAATACATCAATAAGTTAATTCGTAAAAGTAAACAAATTAGGAATTTCAATTTAACAATTCATCTATCAAATCCGACAGTACATCATGAAAAATTTTCAAAATGCAACACACTGATCCATTTTTGCAACACAATCAATCACAAAGAATTGATATTATTAATAACTTAAAATTTATGTATTATGAAAAAGATTATTCTATCATTAAGTATTATCCTGGTATCTCTATTTTCCTTTGCCGGTGATAAAGAGTACAAACAAACTATGACAAAAAACCTGCAGGAGTTGCATGCAGTAAAAAACATTGCGGATTACCTGCAAATTGCAAAAGAATTCAAAATGATTGCTGAAAAGGAGAAAAATCAGTGGCTGCCTTATTATTATGTTAGCTATTCTTACTTGAATTATGTTTTCTCAGGTGCAGATAAAAAAACCATTGATAAGATATTGGATAAAGCTGATGCTGCTCTTGAGCATGCAAGAAAACTTAGTCCTGACAATTCAGAAATAGAAGTGCTCCAGGGATGGATATACCAGGGAAGGATTCAGGTTGATATGGCAAAGAGAGGATACGAATATTCAGAAAAAGCAAGCGCTTGTTTTAATAAAACCAGGAAACTGAATCCCGGAAATCCACGTATATATTTCTTAATTGGGCAAAATGTACTAAATACTCCTGAACAATACGGAGGTGGAAAAGAAGCTGCTTGTCAGTATTTCATTGAAGCAAAAGAAAAATATAAAAGTTTCAAACCTGCTACAAAATTATCTCCTGACTGGGGAATGGAATACAATAATAAACTTGTTGCAACTTGCAATAAATAAAACAGTAACTTTAGGCAGGCGCGGCAATTATCTGCGCCTGTCCTATTAATATTTCAATAATGTCAAAGAAGAATAAATCACTTATTTGGATACATATAAAAGGGATAATAACTGTAACATTCATAGGAACAGCTATATCTGTTTTACTTTCCAACCCTTCAGCAATTAGCTGGAAATCATTTTATATGTCATTATTATACTGTTTCTTTATAGGATCAACATTATGGCTTGGTAATTATTCTATTAATCCATCTCTTGAAAGAATATTCAGGAACAAACCTTTATCTCCAGGAAGGAAACTGATTTTCAGCTTGTTATTAATGCTATTCGTATCACTTAGTATAATATGGATAGTAAACTGGACATGGATCTCTCTTATCTGGGATAACGATTTTATACCCTATGTTGTTAAAGGCAGCGGTAAATGGATAATGATAATTGAACTCTCGGTGGTTCTTCTGGTAGCTTTGGTTTTGTATTCAAATGAGTTCTTTCACTCATGGCGTGAGGCAGTAAAAAGCGAAGAGAAATTGAAGCATGAGAAACTGGCTCTGCAATACGAAGCATTAAAAAACCAGGTAAATCCTCATTTCCTGTTTAACAGTCTTAACACTCTTACTAGCCTTATTGGAAATGACGACGAAAAAGCAACACGATTTGTAAAACAACTATCCAACATTTATCGCTATGTACTTGAACATAAAGACAGAGAGATAGTACCTTTAGAGACTGAAATGCAATTCATCAGCAATTACATTGATCTAATGAAAATACGCTTTGGTGATAACCTGAAGGTTAATTATGATATTCCAAAGGGCAAGCAATATAAGGTTATCCCTCTTTCTATACAGATATTAATTGAAAATACAATCAAGCATAACATTGTATCTTCCGAGAAACCTCTCACTATCCGGATATCAATAAATAATGATGATCAATTGGTGGTAAGCAATAATCTTCAGAAGAAAAGCAGCATATTGAAAGAAGAAGACAATCCATGGGAGAGAAACGGTCTTAAGAACAT
The DNA here is from genome assembly GCA_964508895.1 of uncultured Bacteroidales bacterium. Classification (GTDB taxonomy): domain Bacteria; phylum Bacteroidota; class Bacteroidia; order Bacteroidales; family B18-G4; genus M55B132. The sequence continues at coordinate 10,287 of CAZDWF010000092.1, read as the reverse complement.
CAAATTACGGTATGAATATCTAAGTAAAGGAAGGTTCCAGGTAAATGGATCATCTACAGAGCCTTTTCCTGAAGAATTAAACGGTAATTTTGTAGTAAACGTACCACTTATATCATGAATATTCTTATTGTCGAAGATGAATTATATGCAGCTGAATACCTGCAAGGAATGATCGAAAAGCTCTTTCCTGATACGGTAGTTCTTGACAGGCTTGAATCCGTAAAAAAGACCATTTCATGGTTTAATGAAGACAATAGTCCTGATCTTGCTTTTTTCGACATTCAGCTGGCTGATGGCTTAAGCTTTGAAGTATTTGATAATGTTAAGGTTGAGTGCCCGGTTATTTTCACTACTGCTTATGATGAATATGCTTTACAAGCCTTTAAGGTGAACAGTATTGATTACCTTTTAAAACCCATTGACAAGGATGAACTGAAGAGCTCTATTGAGAAATACCTTAGGATATACAGATCAGCAGGACAAAACAAAGAGCAGCTTCCTTTACAAAACCTTGAAGAAGTAATTCAGCTATTAAAAAAGCAATACAAACGAAGGTTCCTGGTAAAGGTTGGTGAGCACATACGCTCCATCCACGCCGATGACATCCTCTGTTTTTACAGTATGGCTAAGGCCTCATACATTCAAACAAAAAGTGACAGACATTATGTAATGGATCATTCACTTGAACAGGTGGAGGAGTTGGTGGATCCATCCCGTTTCTTTCGTGTAAATCGCAAATTCATCATTGAGCTTGATGCAATTGCGGATATCATAAGTTATTCAAACAGCAGGCTGAAAATCTTACTAAAAAAACCTGCTGAGGAGGAAATAATTGTAGCCCGTGAAAAAGTCAGAGCTTTCAAACAATGGCTTGAGCAGTAAGCCACTTAATCACGCCTGTAAAAATTTAAAATAAATACATTGATATATTAAAGTGATTTTGTAAATTTGCAGTCCGAAAAAAGATTCTCGGTAAATCACATTTCGCAAATCACATCGAAAATCGAACACCGACAATCGACAATCGTTATATTAAATAATGGGGCCTATACCCTCCTTCGCTTTGCTTCGGCGGGCATGACTCAGTTGGTTAGTCCCGATAGCTATCGGGATGACTCATAATAAAGGGATAGCACCCTACATTTAATCTATCAATGCCTCATTGTTACATTCTATACAGCAAAACTCTTGACAAATATTACGTTGGTTCTTCAAATTTGGATCCAGTTGACAGATTAGACAATCATCTATCACAATTCTATGGTGCTAACAAATTCACAGCAAAAGCGGAAGATTGGAAGATATTTCATTCAATAGAATGTGAAAGCATACGACAGGCACGCAAGATAGAAAGTCATATTAAGAAAATGAAAAGCAAGAAATATATAAGGAACCTTATAGTCTATAAGGATCTTATTGAGAAGCTTAAAGATAAATATTCTCAAATCAAATGATTTTCTCACAAACCTTTTTTACAAAACATTGCTATTTCCCAATGATTTTGTAATTTTGCAGTCCGAAAAAAGATTCTCGGTAAATCATATTTCGCATATCACATCGAAAATCGAACACCGACAATCGACAATCGTTATATTAAATAGCGGGGCCTATAGCTCAGTTGGTTAGAGCACTTGACTCATAATCAAGGGGTCCCAGGTTCAAGTCCTGGTGGGCCCACAAAAGAAAACCTCATAACATATTGGTTGTGAGGTTTTTGTATTTCAAAGATAATAATTTTATTGAATTATCAGCTTTCGAAATTCAATACCCTCATTTGTATGAATTCGAATACAGTAAAGTCCAGTAGGGAAGTGACCTATATTGAATGATAAGTTGTTATTTGTTACTTTCTTATGCAATATCACCTTTCCCTGGATACTTATTATTTCTATTGCATTTACCTCTATACCAGACTTTACATCAATTTCAAAAGTGGAGCTTGCAGGATTAGGGTAAACGTTTATCAAGGAGTGATTACTTTCGACTGGCGATTCTTCAACCCCAACAGGTATTCCATTTTCATTAAATGCAGCCAAGCCACCCTCGGTTCCAATCCATATTGTTTCATAGCTATCAATGTCTATTGACCTGACACCGTTATTTGGCAAACCTGAATTAGAAGTGTTGTAAAACGTCCAATCAATCCCATCATAAGCTACCAGGCCATCTCCGGTGCCAATCCATTTTATCCCAAGCGTATCTATGACCAAGCTATAAATGTAATTCGAAGATAATCCTGAATTGGTGGTATTGTACACAGTCCAATTTGCACCATCAAAGGCAGCCAGGCCTGAAGGAGTACCAATCCATTTTGTATTATTGCTGTCAATGGCTATTGAGATAACATAATTATCAGGCAAGTCGGAATTAGACGTGTCATAAACCTCCCAATTGCTACCATTGAATGATGCAAGCCCACTGCCACCATAATACGAACTTCCTGTTCCAAAATATTTTGAACCATTCCCATCTATAGCTATGGCGGAAATACAATTAGAAGGTAATCCTGAATTTAAAGTGTCGTAGACCACCCAGTCGGTGCCGTCAAAAGCCACCAGACCACAATCCCAGGTTCCAATCCATTTGGTCTCGTTTGTTTCTATTGCGATCGAAAGTACATAATTAGAAGGTAATCCTGAATTTGAAGTGTCATTAACCACCCAGTCAGTACCGTCAAAAGCCACCAGACCATCCCAGGTTCCAAACCAATTTACTCCAGTATTGTCAATTTCAATTGCACTTACAGAAGCAAAGGGTATTTCTGAATTAGTTTCATCATAAACAGTCCAATTATTATTATCATATTTAGTCAGGCCTTCTGTTATTAAAATATGCCAAGGATTATATACTCCCATCCATTTATTATCATATCCGTCTATTGCTATCGGGAAAATTATATTACCAGGCAAACCTGAATTGCTGGTGTTAATTAAAGACCAATTATTGCCATCAAATGTAGCCATGCCATACTCATTGCCACTACCACCCCATATAGCGGAACACATTGTTCCAATCCATTTTGTGCCATTCCCGTCAGTAGCTATTGCATTGACATAATTATTTGGCAAACCAGAATTGGAAGTGTTATATGTTGTCCAGGTGCTTCCATCAAAAGCCGTAAGACCTTTAGGATTAGTAACATTTGAAAATGGATGACATGTTCCTATCCACTTTGTTCCATTATCTTCTATGGCTAGCGATTTTACATTATCTCCGGGTAAACCAGAATTGAAAGTGTCGTAAACAATCCAGGTACTGCCGTTAAAAGCTGCCAAACCAGCATTTTCAGTTCCTATCCACTTAATCCCTTCCCCATCAACGGCAATTGAAGTAACAGTGTTAGAGGGCAATCCCGAGTTGGAAGTGTTGTACATCGTCCAATTACTCCCATCATAAGCTACCAATCCATCTCCATAAAGTCCATTTGGGTGAGCTTCTTCAGTTCCAATCCATTTGGTTCCGCTTTGGTCAACGGCAATAGTAATTATTCGATTACTAATCAAGCCGGAATTGGAGGTGTCATACAGAATCCAGTCACTACCATCAAAAGCCGCCAAGCCATTGCGTTGAGTCCCAATCCATTTAGTCCCATCATCTTCAATGGCTATCGAAGTGACATGATTAGAAGGCAATCCCGAATTCGCCTTGTTAAAGAACTCTTGGACACCTGTAATAATATTATGTTTAACAAGTCCACCATTCGTTCCTATCCAGATTGTATTATCTTCTATTGCTAGTGCATAGATGTTATCCCCATTGGTGTAGTTAAGCCACTGGGGATTTTGGGGATGTAAAGTCCCGGTGACCCCTGCGAAAATGATGAAGAGTAAAGTTATTTTTTTCATGATAAACTCCTTTTCTAAATACAGGATTATTTATTAGTGAATAATCAGCTTCTTCACTAAAACAGCATTACTGGATTGTATCCTGACAATATATAGTCCATGCGGAAAATCACTTACATTGAATGATAAGTTGTTATTTATTACATTCTGGTACAATACAAGTTTTCCCTGGATATTTATTATTTCTATTGCATCTACTTCCATACCAGGATGTACATCAACTGAAAAATTATTACTGGCAGGATTGGGGTAGATTTTAAATATTGATCCCCTATATACCAAATCAGGATAACCAGTATCAGGATACCACTCATCTGCACCTATGTCCGGTCTAGACATAGCCATAGGCCTCTCTTCCCCATCAATATCAGTAAACGGGCAATAGTAAGTGGTTCCATTAATTTCTAAAGAATCGATACCTGTGTCAAGGCATGGGCTATTTTCCAACAGATGAATACTATCAGTATTGAGTTCAGGATTCGCAAAAAAATTAAACCCACCATGCCATTTCCCGAAAATATTGTAATAATCAATATTGGAGTAATAGACAGATAAAGTATCTGAGGTCCAGTTGCGAATATCTTTACCTGTAGGTGCTGTGTTTCCCCAGAAAATGCAGTTCATGATTACGGGCGGGGCATCGATATAATCTGCATAATTACCAATGGCACCACCCGTAGCGCTGGCAGAATTGCTAAAGAATGTGTTATTAATAAATTGTGGGCGGTGCTCATCACTGGGTCCTTCCCCATGGTAAACACCAATAGCTCCACCATAGTACGCATCATTACCAATAAAAACGTTATTGGTTAGACTAAGATTATAGCTATTCATCATATAAAATCCTCCTCCTTCATATGCACTGTTATGAAGAAAACGATTACCATCAATATTTACAGGATAAGCATAAGCAAATTGCACACCTAATCCACCTGCACCACCCCAGTTTGTATGCTCGCCTTCATTATATGAAAACTCATTTTGGATTATGTTTAAAGGACCTTTGGGCGTGAAAAAATAAACTCCAAGCCAATAGTAAGTTATATTATTCACTTCATTTCGTGTAATAATATTTCCGGTCATCTCAGTATGATAAGTATAAGATATACAAATAGCACCCCCGTAAGTATTATTCCCCGAAAGCGAATTATGACTGATTAAACTATTATTTATTATCATATAATTATACCTGCTATATATGCCGCCACCCAAAGCATCATTATCCGAGGATACAATATTGTCGCGAATAACATTGTCCCGTATTACAATCCACGATGAACCAAATCGGCATCCGATTCCTCCTCCACAGGCATCGCCTGTATGTATAGAAGTATTGTTTATGATCTTGTTATGGATAATCTTTGCACCGGCATTGTTACAGTATATACCTCCGCCATATTTTTGATCATAACTACTAATATAGGTACCTGTCCCACCGGTGATCGTAAATCCACATAGTACCGATGTAGAGTCCTCACTGGAACTAAATGTTACCACCGATCCATTATCCGGATTAGCAGGCTGGCTGCCATCAATCACTGTATTATTAATGTGGTTTGTATCCCCATCCATAATGAATTTGCTGGCTACTGTTATGGCTTTCCCGTTGAAATTAATATTCTCTTCATAGGTTCCTGTATCAACAAGTACAGTATAGCCATCCAATGCAGAATCAATACCTGCCTGTATGCTAGGCTGATCAGCAGGTACATTAATGATCTGGGCCATTGAAAATGAACTTATGGCCAAAGTAGTTAAAAGCGTAATAATTCTTGTATTCATAATAACCTCCTTTTAATTAATTGGCAATCAATAATCTACAGGACGCAGTCTGCGACCTGTAGACTTATTTAAAGTTTTATAATTTTCTTTGTTTGTTTTCCTTCACTGGTCTTTATTGAACAGATATAAATTCCTGATTTTAATGATGAAACATCAAACGGAATAATATGCTCCCCCTCCGGTAATACTTCATCCACCATAATCATTAACTCCTGGCTATGTAAGTTGCAGATTTTTAAATTTACTGATTGATCTCCTGAGATTCGGAATCTTATATTTAACAATTCATTTGCAGGATTAGGAAACACTTCCAGTGCAAGGTCTTTGTCTTCAACGGATGAGAACTCCTCTATTAAAACAGCTTGCGATATTACCTTTAAGGATAATTCATCAAAATAAAAACCATCCTCATTAATGCTATCATTTGATTTCAATATGAACTTAAAGGATACATTTTCTCCAATATAATTTGTCAGGTTAAATTCCTCCAATACCCACTCTGATTGAAATCCTTCATAAATGGATATGGGTTCCTGCGACTGATAGACTGTACTGGGTACTGAATAATTTCCTTCCAGGGCAGTCCAGTTCATACCATCTGTTGAAATCAAGGGCTGAACGAAGTCATAGTTATCTTCAATTTCCCACCTGGCATAGAAATTCAGTATGGCAGCCATGCTACTACCTGGAATATCTATGCCTGTGGTCATTATCACATCTCTTATGCTGTTGTTGGGATAATGTCCATAGGGTGAATCCGTAATGGATCCTGGTGGTGAGTGATAAGTTGAGGTAGTGACATCCCAGAATGGCGACCACCAATTGCTCATGTCATCACAAGCATCTTCAAATAAAACAACAGGTTCGCCAAATATTTTGGAAATTGTATCCGATACAGTAAAATAACCATTATCAACTGACAATAAGAATTCACAATAAGTACCACCTGGAATAGAGGGTTGTAAGATGAAAGAAATGGAATCACTGACAGTTTCCAGCAGATCCAAACCTGTATAAAATTTCGGGTCGCCAGTTGAAAAAATGTTCTCCGATACCGGTTCCAGGCTTACTGTAAATGTCCCACCATCCTGAATACCATATCTTTTAACATTAAAATTCAAATATCCAGATTCTTCCTCAATTATGAGGGAGCCGTTATTTTCAGCCAGGGCATAGATACCGGGAAATAATGCTACCCGAATATTCTGTATCATGTTTTCCTGGGCTATGGGAATGATTCTGTCGACCGGGCACCAGAACCCATCATCGACAGTGCCAAGTTCCGGGAGAAATGAATAGGTCTTCTCCTTTGTGGCCTGTTCTCCGTACATCCAGTCAGTCGCGTCACCATTTGTTGGATATATGATATTGTATATAGAGCCATAAGGGTAATTGTTTTCTTCGGTCATCATAGTGGAATAAGCATGATACAGCCCATTTTCCGGACATGGATCACTGGTATTTCCCCATGGATAAAGTAAAAGATTGCCATAGGTATGGTAGTTAAGTGCGAATGCAAATTCATGTAATTCACATAAGTCGCGTATAGCTACAATTTCAGGTTCCGACCAGGCGGAATCTCCGCGATAACATTCATCACATGGATCGGGCGAGGAGCCAATATCGTTCATGCCCCACAAATAGCCATAATTGCGATTGGGGTCAACTCCCTCACAACCAGGAATGCCATTATCCCTTCTGTTTTTACGCCACATACCACCACCATTGGGACTGATCTGCTCATTATAAACATAACCATCAGGATTAACCACCGGAACAAAATACAGCTCGGTATTACCAACAATGTGCTGAATCAAAGGATCGTTATCATAATTCTCGAGCAGGTAATACATGTAAAACAGTATAGTCATTACTCCAGCCGGCTCACGAGCATGGTGAATGGCCGTATAGAGTACTTCGGGTTCTGTTTCATTTACAGCTGGATTATCAGAAATTTTCACCATCCACAGATCACGATTTTCAATGGATTGTCCAATAGACTCCTTCGTAGTAATCAAATCCGGGAATAGGAAAGCCATGTTATCAAGATGAGCTACAACTTCATCATAGGTGCAATGTCCACCCATGGAACCAAATGCAAAGTTATCAGGCACTTCCCATTCACAAACTCCTTTATAGTCATCGGGATTGGTTGATAACCCAATGTTTCTTTCTGCATAAAACCTGGATACATCCTCAATCAGGATGTCATGTTTAATTCCAAGTTGTTTTATGACATGTATTTCTGATTCAGAATAGTCCGAAATCAGGGACTCTCCATGTTTCAATGTTCCTTCAGTGACATCAATTCCGGTCTTTGCCAATTTAATTAATTGATCGTGATTAGCATATATTTTTACTTTTGAATATTGCTCCACCTGGGCTATCATGTTTAATGAACTCACGGTGGTTGCCATAAAAAACATAAATATTAATCGTAATTGCTTTTTCATAATGACCTGCTATTAGCTTATAGACAATCTTGTATGCTCGATTACAAATTTACTTTGGGGAAGGGACCAATTGCTAACACTCAGGAACCAATTATTGGCACACCAGGACCAAAATGGCAAAACTCAGGCCTTAGATTTTCGGATGCTAGGTGAGTTTCTAGTAGTAGAAGGGACTCAGATTTTATATTCAGATGGCAGCACACCAAACTGTTCCCGGAAACGCTTGGTGAAATAGGACAGGTTATTGAATCCCACTTCGAGGGCAATCTCTGTTACATTTCCTTTTCTTGCTTTTAACAATTCAGCTGCACGGTTCAGCCTGATGGTTCGTATGAACTCTCCGGGAGATTTCCCCACCAGAGATTTGAGTTTTCTTTGTAGTTGTGTCTTACTCATCGCGATTTCAAGCCTCAGAGCATCTAGAGAAAAATCTTCATTGCTCAGGTTCGCGTTGATTACTTTCAAAGTTTTATTAAGAAAATCCTGATCAGTTGACGAAAAACCACATTCGGGCTGTGTAATTATCTCTGATAGACCAAATTGTTGCAAATTTCTGATAAAGCGTTTCTGTAGCCTCTCTCGTTGACTTATGAGGTTTTTTACCCGTGTCAGCAATTCCTGTTGGTCAAAAGGTTTGGTAAGAAAATCGTCCGCGCCGGCTTCCAGCCCTTCGATCCGGTCTTCCATGGAAGCCCTTGCGGTCAATAGAATTAACGGGATATGACTGGTCCGTTCGTCTGATTTCAATTTCCTGCACAATTCCATTCCATCCATCTCAGGCATCATCACATCACTGATGATCAGGTCGGGAACTTTTTCGATGGCTTTTTCAAAACCCTGTTCACCGTCTTCAGCTTCTGTCAAGCTGAATTCACCTGATATGTTGGAGCGAATGTAGTGGCGCATGTCGGAGTTGTCTTCTACGAGGAGGAGGAGGGGCTTGTTAGATATATCCACCTCACCCCCTTCTGGCAGGTTGACGGTTGACGGTTGACGGTAGGCGGTATCTTCACTGTCAACCGTCAACTGTAAACCGTCAACTTCTTCATCCTGCTTACTGCCTACAGCATACTGCCTACTTATATCAAGTTCCTCATCACTCAAATGATCCCGCCCCATTGGTAGATAAATACTGAAAACAGAACCTACAACAAGCTCACTCTCCACCTCTATCCTCCCATGATGCAATTCCACAAGCTCTTTAGTCAAAGCCAGACCTATACCGCTGCCTTCCTGGTAATTATTGTCCGTATCATCTGCCTGGTAAAAGCGGTCGAAGATATGGTTTAGCTTGTCTTCAGGAATACCGGAGCCGGTGTCTTTAACCGATATCTTTACAAAATTTGCCGGCAGGTTGACAGTTGACTGTTGACGGTCGGCGGAAATCTTACTGTCAACCGTCAACTGTGTACTGTCAACCTGTATCTTTATCTGTCCTCCGTTAGTGGTATACTTAAACGCATTTGAGATCAAGTTAAACAGTATCTTCTCAAACTTATCCTTATCCAGGTAAACCGGGATGTTATCTTTTTCGGACTTAAATATGATATCGATATTCCTTTGCTTTGCCAGTGATTCAAACGATTGTGTGTAACCTTTGCTTAAAGAAACTATATTTTCTTCCCTAACCTGTAGTTTCATCTTCCCTGATTCAAGTTTGGAGAGACTCAGTAATTGATTTATGAGGTTTTGAAGACGCAATGCATTTCTTTGCATCATGTTCATATCAGTTTGAAACTCCCGGTCTTTGATCTTTGATCTATATTTCTCAAGGGGGCCGAGAATAAGAGTAAGTGGTGTACGGAATTCGTGTGAGATATTCGCGAAGAAGCGGGATTTTATTCTGTCGAGCTCTTTCAGCTTGTCCGATTCAAGCTCTTTCAGCTCCAGGTTATGCTGAAGTTTTTGCTCTTTGAGTGCCATCCTGATCCTCCTTTGCCTGTAAAACAGGATTCCAACCAGAATTAATATCAACAACAGAATGCCGAGACCATAAATAAAAACTCTTGAGCGGTAGATCCGGAGATCTTTTAATTCATTTTCCCTGGCCAGCAAGGATATCTGGTTTATAGTTTTCTCATTTCCCGACTCTGCCTCGAGCACAGCCACAAAGTTTTTAGTTTCTTCCTGGTATATCTCCTCACTGGCATTCTTAAAATTGATATAATATCCGAGCGCCTTCTTAAAATCCCCTTTTATTGAATATA
>CAZDWF010000091.1:14588-14965 GCA_964508895.1 uncultured Bacteroidales bacterium | reverse complement strand
CGGATTTTGGCATTCGATAGTTTTGATTAAAAGCAAAAAGTATTCGATACTGGGATTTTCGGTATTTGGATTCCTTCTGATGTATGTTGGTGATTTTCATTATGCCAGAATTATCTTTCACGGACCACTAGAACTATTTTTCTTAGTCATTGCTACACAGTCAAACATATATAATTTCCAAAAAGGAAGGTAATTATTAGAATAGATAATGGAAAGTAGGAAAAGTAGACAAAATGGAATACGTGCTTTCTTTATGTTTGGTCTAGTTTGTAAGAAAATAACAAAGAGAGGCCTCCCTTGTGCTTATTGAGTATAAAGAATATTCAGGAAGGCTGGGTACAAATCTACAATTAACCCGCAAAATCAAAGTATAATGC
>CAZDWF010000091.1:0-14578 GCA_964508895.1 uncultured Bacteroidales bacterium | reverse complement strand
TTCATCTATAATTTTAAGTAGGAGTTGATTGCTATGTTTGTAAGAGAATCATGTCCTGTTTGTAATTCAAAAGAAGCCATCAATTTAATTCAAATGACGAAAGAATATCTTTGGTTAGCTGAATCAGGTTGGAAACAGAATACAAGGTTGATGGGCCCTGCAGGTTTTGATTATGACAAGAACCCTGACTTTTTGTGCTCCTATTATGAGTGTTGTGAGTGTGGATTGTTTTATCTCAGGGAAATTATGGAAATGGATAAAGCCGTTGATCAATTGGCTAAGGAAAATACTGAGAAAAGAGAAAAGGGGTTCAAGCAAATTGGTAACAATAAAATAAAGTCTTATGTCGAAAATGTTGATGCATCTATAAAAATGATATCATTATCCCTTAAAACGCAAAAAGATGATTATAGTGTTCTAGATTATGGATGCGGGGGAGGGGTTCATTTATCAATATTGAAATCATTTAGAATTAAAAATGTCGTTGGCTATGATATCTCCGACAAACATTTCGATTTAATTCATAAATATATGCATAATGACATAAAATTAACAACGAGTAGAGAAGAACTTCTGCGGTATGCCCCGTTTGATGCCATCAGATGTAATACCGTGCTTGAACATGTATTTGAGCCTAATGAAATAGTAACCCATATCTACAGCCTTTTAAAAAAAGGAGGAATAGTTTTTTTTAATGCACCTTGTGTCTCTCGGAAAGAGATGGAGAGATATAAAAAGAAGGTCGATAAAAATATAAGGGTGAAACTTCTACATACAAGACACTGTCAGATATGGAATAAAAACAGAAACTCTCTATCGAGATATATACAATCTCATGGGTTCAAAATAATACCTTACTGCAGTTATAAACGTTCCTATGATGTAACAAATACTTCTGAATTGTTCGAATATATCTCGTACCTATTATATAAAGGTGCTAAAGCAGGAATAGATGCTTTTTCAACGAAAATAAATAGGCATAAATTTCAAGTGTTTTTTGGAGAAAAATTATGAGGTTTTTTTGAACGTTGGGTAGCAGTAAAATCTTACAAGTTCTTAAAGCATTTTTTGGCATTGTTAAAAAGTACTGTTCTAGGTTTTATCTATCTCAAATGCAGCTGTTTTGAATTAGGATTTTGCGGTAAATAAAATAAGAAAAAATTATGGGATGACGAAAAATCAATTTTCCAGAATATGGCGTATAAAATCATTCTTAGATACATAAGAGCATCTGTTTTTTTGCTGGTAAAAAAGCCGATATTATTTTTCCATGATTGGCTAAGATATATTGAAGATTATCGCAAGATAAAATACATGGGGATGAAGAAGCGTGGATTTAGGTTAACCCCCAGTTTTCCTTGTCTCACTGACAATATCTCATTTTCTGGATACTTCAACCGGTACATATACCAAGACGGTTGGGCATTCAGGCATTTGCTTGACTTCAAGCCGGAAATATTGGTTGATGTGGCTTCCTCAAGTTACTACGTCGCATTTGCAGCGCAACTCACAAGAGTTATTTCAGTTGATATCAGACCTCTCAAGGCATTCATGCCCTCGATAGAGACCAGGAAAGGGGATATTACGGACCTTCCCTTTGAAGACGAATCGGTAATAGCCATTTCATCGTTGTCAGTAATAGAGCATATTGGGCTAGGACGTTATGGAGACAAAATAGATATTTTGGGCATGGAAAAAGCGGCAAATGAACTGAAACGGGTTTTAAAAACTGAAGGCATGTTGTTAGTAGCCTTCCCAGTTGGTTTAGAAAATGTGATCCACTTTAATGCACACCGTATAGTCACGCCGGAAAAAGCCTTTGAGATGTTCGATGGGTTACATCTTATCGAGGAAAGATATGCAATAAGTAATAAAATATTGGACAAGGAAGGTTTCGAAAGACTGGGGCGCCCATATGCCTATGGGTGCTTTCGCTTTACTAAGCAGTAATTCGAGAGACATATATAAAATCAAAATTAGTAAGTGAATAATACTCGAAAAGCATTGTGGTAATGAGGGTTCTTCTTGTAATAAGATCTTTGGATTCAGGCGGTACGCAGCGGCAGTGTATTGAGCTCGCGAAAGGCCTGACCTCTAAAGGCATTGAAGTTCATATTGCGGTATTTTATTCGGGGGAAAGGCTGGAACGCGAAGTAACTGAAATCCCGCAGATTCAACTCCATGACCTTCGAAAACGAGGAAGGTGGCATTTACTTCCACTACTTATTAATTTTAGAAGATTGTTATCCCGCTATAGCTTTGAGATTGTTTATGGTTTTCTTTCTACAGGAAATCTTCTTGCATTAATTTCCAAAATGACAAGACCTAATCAAAGGCCAAGTGTATTTTGGGGGATAAGAGACTCAAATACCGATTACAATGTGTATGACCCGTTATTAAAAACCGCCCACACTCTAGAAAACTTATTTTCCCGATTTGCTGATAAAATCATCACAAATTCCGAGGCAGGGCAAAGTTTTTGTTTGGAAAGAGGGTTTCCGGAAAAGAAGCTCTTAACAATTCATAATGGCATCGATACAGAGCATTACAAATCCAGCAAAGCCCACAAATATAAAATTCGAGCAAGTCTGGGAATTGGAGACGATTCAATATTGGTTGGAATTGTTGCGAGGATACACCCAAAAAAAGATTTGGCTACTTTTGTTAAGGCAGCAAAGCTTTTGTCTAAAAAGGTCGATAATTTATATTTTTTGTGCATCGGTGGGAATAGCCCTAGATACAAGGATTATGCAGATGGATTGAAATTATTGTGCAGAAACGAAGGCATAGATGAAATCGTTCAGTGGCTGGGAGATCGTGATGATATCAATAAATTGCTAAGCGGCATTGACATATTCTCTCTGACCTCTTCATATGGAGAAGGTTTTCCGAATGTCATAGCAGAAGCAATGGCCTGCAATACGCCCTGTGTTGTAACGAACTGCGGCGATTCAAAAATTATTGTTGGTGATATTGGAAAAATTGTTCCGGTTAGAGATCCCAAAGCGCTTTTTCAAGCATGGTTGGCTTTGATAGCCTTAACAAAAGAAGAAAGAGAGCGTTTGGGAGCAATGTCGAGGGCTAGGATTACTAGTCTATTTTCTGTTGATAGAATGGTTGAAAAAACGCTTTATGCTATTTACGAAGCCTTGAATGAGAGATGATAGATTTTGAGAATTTATAAATAATTTTAAGTCTCCGCACTTGATAAGCCTACCCACATACACTACGGCGTATTTGTAGAGATTGATGAATTCGATTCATAATGCAAATTTTATTTATACTTTGGGGCAAATAGAAGCTATGAATTCATAAATAAAAATCTCTGCTCAATGAGGAAAAACATTGCAATTTTACCTGCCTTTATTGTTCAATCTGTAGAAACAAGAAAAATACCCCACCGAGATATGCAGATAAAGCATTTTATTATGAGGGATACTTGGTATGAATTAGAAAGTCGATTTCCTGCAAAGAAAATCAGAATTGGATTTTATTCGGACGGCATCTGAAATCCGAAATACATCATGCTTTAATATCGGAGAAAACAAGAGTGGCTGGCAAAGCTTTTGGTTTAGTTCGGAGGATCGTGCCTTTTATTATGATCAAAACCATAATATTGGTCTATTCCTTGGCTGTTGTTGTAGATTCAGCCGAGGCTTATTACCACGTCGTAGATCACACTGCAAGTGATCAAGGAAAAGCCACTTTTGAGGGGAGCCGTTCTGTAAAAGACTTCATAGTGAACTTTGGGGATTCAAAAAAGGGCACGATCATTTTTTCTAGAAGCAATTCGGGAAACACCACAAAATACATATTTTCCACCTCCATTGCAATTCCTGCCAATATTCATCTGGTTTTTGAGCAAGGGGCAGTAATCGTCGCTAATCCAGGCGCAAAATTGACTATACATTCCCCCGACATTATCCATGCGCGGGACCGACAAAAAATATTTTCAGACGGCAATGCGGGACATGATGGCGTCGCCTTTAATAAGTCAGGCAAAATTAGCGTTGGGTGGTGGGGTGTCGAAGATGGAAAATCCATAACACCTGCGTTGCAAAAGGCATTCTGGGCTTTTAACAATGCAGGTGGTGGATCACTTGTTTTTCCTCCGGGTAAGTATACTTTCAATGATTGGACAAATGGGAACAGTAAAAACACTAAGATAAATAATTGTGCAGGAGTCCTCATAACAGGTTATGGGGCGACAATTACATACACGGCCGGTGAGGGGGCTCGTAGCGCTTTCCTTGAAATTCAAGATTCAATTAATGTCAAAATTGCAGGCTTGTATGTTGATGGTAACACGGAAAAGAACGAGCCCCACACAGGTGGGGCGATTCTTCTCCACATAGTGGATGCCCATTATATTACAATTGAAAATTGTTCATTTATTAATGCCCAGAATGATGGCCTTCTGACTTATCACAGAAAAAATGAAAGCATGTACGGAGTAATTAAATCATCCAAATTCGCAGGAAATAGCCGAAACAACATTTCTATGACCCATTGCATTGGATGGACAATACAAGGTTGTTATATTGCAGATGCAGGGCAGTCGAAAAACCGCTCGCCTTCGGGTCCTTGGTATGGAATTGATTTCGAACCCGGCCATTCGAAAGAGGTAGTGGGGATCACCGTTCTGAATTGTGAGATTAAAAACAATAGGGCTGGAGGGATTGGCCACATTAATGGTTCTGGGATTTGTCGCAATATCACCATTGACAGTTGCAAAATCACACCCGACCTTGATAATCGAAAATCCTATGCAATAAGGACGGGATCGAGAGCCCAAAATTTCGTTGTTAGAAATTGTGAAATTTTGGGTGGGAGCAGCGTGTCCGGCCAAGTGCGTTTTGAAAATAACCGATTTATTAATGATAACAGAGTAAAAAAGCGCCATAGATGCATCATTTTTGAAGCAACAGCAACTACGGGGTGCACATTGAATGGAAATAATTTTGAAATTTCCGGTTCGTACGCAAAAAGCTTTATCGTATGCGCAAACAGGCGAGGTAATAGTGAGGCATGGTATCTTCCAATCAGGGACAATGAATTCTTAGTAAAAGGTAAAGGTGTAATAAGCCCGGATGTTATAACATCGGCAACCCCTCGCAAAGGTGATATAATCCTTTGGGAGGGGAATACGTTTACGCATGTAGGCAAGGCCCCAGTTATGCCTTATTACGCGAATTTTAAAACAAGCGATCGTCTTCTGGATGCGAATATGTTTGATGAGAATTTTCGCAAGGGAGGTAAGGCTGCGCCCAAAAAATGAGAAAGCAAGCCATGTCATATTACTTAAGAAACATCCAAATTCGGTTTATCCTTATATCTTGAGGCTCCTATTTTTTCATGTGCATGGTTTGATGCCGGTTTAAAAAATGGTTGTAGGCGAGTAACAGAGGTTAAACGAAATAATTTCTACGAATTCATTATTTTCCAGGTTACGAAGTGCATCCCTTAATTGAATATTATATACTGGCTTTTAGATACAAATTAAGTGCTTTTTATAAAAGAAACTTCGATCCATACCCAAAGCCGCCCGTAGACAGTTATCTCACTCCGAGTGATCATCATAATGCTATAGGCGAAAGTGCGCCTTTAGAGCTTTCCTGGAATCAAGGCAGATACAAAAATCCCACTGAATGGCAAAATATGGTTCACACCAAGTTGATGGAATTAATAAAAATACCGAAAACGAGGGAAAAAGTAGAAATTTTATATAAAAAGGATTTTGTCTGGAAAAAAAAATATAATAGGTCGAAATATTATCTAAGGGCTGATTTTAGACGGGATATCCCGGTAAACATCCTTTGGAAAGGCTCTGCTAAAGGAAAGCCCATAATCATTTGTCTACAGGGTACAAACGCCGGGGCCCATCTTTCTTGGGGAGAGCATATAACGACAACCGACCCATACAAAACGCATAGTGGTTCTACCATAGCTCTGCAAGCAGCTGATCGAGGGTATGTGGCTATATGTATTGAACAATCGTGTTTTGGTGAAAGATGTGAAAAAAAACTGCACAAAAAGACCCCTAATCCGACAGCAGATGCTGCAAACCATGCATTATTACTGGGCCGAACATTACTTGGTGGGATGGTAAATGATGTCATGAGTATTATCGACTGGATCGTATCTGCTGGCGCAAATAGTAAAATTAAATCAGAAAGAATATACATCACAGGGTATTCTTTGGGAGGAACAGTAGCTATAACAACTTCTGCACTTGATAAAAGGATATCAGGAGTAGCAGCTGGAGGGTGCATTGGGTTTTTCACTGAATTACTAAAGAGGGGGATAGGGTCAGCAATCATACCTGATGTCCTCAAATACTTTGAGTATGACGCATTAATTGCACTAATCGCTCCTCGATATTGTTTGATTTTGTCAGGAGATAGAGATCACATATTTCCTTATGATGGCGCCGCAGCAGTTGTTAAAAAAGCAGAGCCTGTTTTCAGTTCTTTGAATGCCAGAGATAAACTTGAGATCATAAAGGCAATTGGACCTCATACTTATTACCCAGATTTAATGTGGACAAGGTTTGAAAGATTACTAAGGAAGTAAGAAAATTTAACCCCTATAGAATGGCATTTGTAACAAAACTTATAAAAGTTCATGCGAATTAAAAGAATTTATCTGAAGAATGTTTTTCTCTACATTTTTTCTTTCTTTTCAAAAAAGAAAGCGATACTTTGCGTAAGTGTCGACTGCGACGGGCACGAATATAATGAGCGCATTTTTAGCAAAATAGAAAGAAATTTTGCTTTTGATAAAGGCTATTCTCTACTTTTTAAGATTTACGATTTTTTAGGCTTCAGAGGTAAAATTACTTGGTTCATAAATAATAGGTATGATTTTTCAGATAAATATTTTTGGGTCATTCGGGATCTTTTAGCAAGAAATGAATGTGTTGGGTTACACCTGCATGCAGATGAATTGATCCAGAGAGAATCTGAAGACCTGAAAAATATTTTTGAAGATCAGCATGCAAATCTATCTAACATATTGAGTAAGGCTGGTAGCAAGAAAAAAATTAATTGTTTCAGAGCAGGAAACCTTGTGCGTAGTAGGCTTTTATTCCGTCTTCTGACAGATGCAAAAATATCTATTGATTCCTCACTGTCGCACAACCTATTGATTGAAAGAGGCGGATTTACTTATGATGACAGCATTATTCCATCAAACATTTACTATCTAGATAAAGAAAATGAAAAGCTTGCAAATGTCCAACGTGAGAAAATTGTTGAAATTCCGATTAGTCAGCCTCTGCCAGGAAAAATTTTCGCTAATTTTTTTAATGAACCACTAGTTCATACAATATTCATACATCCTTATAATCTAATAAAGGTTAACGGAGCACCAAACCTACCTAGGCTTTTTATCTATATTTTCTTTCTTCTGCTCTTAAAGATCAGAAAAAATACAACCTTTTCAACTTTGGAGAAAGCCGTTGATATTTGGGAAAAGAAAATAGATGAGCGAAAGAAAAAAATAGAATTAATTTCTCAAAGTAAACCTGAACAAATAATGAGCATCCACGAAAGAAGATTTTCAGAACTTGATTTTAGTGAAATAAAAAACATATTGGGTTCAGAGTCGATGTTAGCGGAGTGGGTGAATAATGGGGTCTTAGTAAAAAAAGGGGGATAGAAAGTATTTTTTAAATAAAGATTTTAAGAAAATATTGTACCAGTTAAATGAATATCATATTTCTTCACGGAATAATCTCCTGAATTCTATTTTTAAGAAAAAAGAACTCATTGGCAAACAGATTCTCGATCTTGGAGGGGGATGTGGCGGCCAATTAATCAACTCGGGTGCGCGAGAAAGCGCATTGTACATCCTGGATATCGATAACAATGCGCTGGAAGTTGGTGTTGTTTTAATGGAAAATAAGGAAGAAAGAAATAACAAAGCTCATTATATACTAGGTTCATCAGTCAGAACTGCATTTGAAAATAAATTTTTCGATATCATTTTGAGCAGAAATTCTCTTCCTTATATGGAAGTAAAGAAAACCCTTCATGAAATGCTAAGAATACTAAAACAAAACGGACATATAATCCTGAAGTACCACTCTGTAAGGCACTACAGATATCATTTAGAAAGGGCGCTCACAGAAAAAAGAATCAAATATATCGTTTACTATATGTTGGTCATCCTGAATGGAAGGTTGTTGGAGAGGACTGGGGTGCAGATAAAAGTAAAATTTTTAAAACGAGTATTCATGGAAACCTACATTAGTAGGCGCACCTTAAAAAGTTTTTGCCAAAATAGCGGGTGTGAATTAGAAATTTTTAACGGAGATGCGAGGACACCGACAGTAATAATCACAAAGAATATTTAAATCCTCGTGTAGCCTATTTATGGTAATAAAAGGCGGTGATCTTTTCCAGCAAATATATTAACCTGCTGTAATATATTATTTTGGATTAAATGGAGTAACCATTATGTAGGGTCTGTACTTTAGTTTAGTCAGAGAGCAGTCTTTTTGTGTCCAAGCCATATTAAACGGAAGAGTAGGTTATATTTTGTGGGAATGATGTTCATTGTTCGCATTACTTATGAATTATGGAAAGAAATAGCATAAAGTCATATTTGGGGAAGAAAGGATACTAGACATGATATTCATTGCAGAAATAGGGCTTAATCATAACGGGAATTTTGACTTGGCCTATGAACTGATACGGCAAGCCAAGATGTCAGGAGCTGATATTGCCAAGTTTCAGTGCGGATGGAGACAGGGAGAAGGAGAGATTAACCACTTAACCCCGGATATCCTCAGAAAACTTAAAAAATGGTGTGATTATTTTGACATAGAGTTTATGGCGTCTGTATTCAATGAAGAAGCATATGAACTGTTGAAAGCAGTTAAACCTAAAAAATATAAAATAGCTTCCCGCACAATTAAGGAGAATTTTGAATTTGCAAAAAAAGTAATCAATGAGAATAGGAATACCATTGTATCCCTCGGTATGTGGAATATAGAAAAAGCTCTCCCTTTTTCGAATAAGGATCTCCGGTATCTTTGGTGCAAATCTGTTTATCCGGCTGAGCCATGGGATCTGGTAGATTTTCCAAAAGATTTTCTTAAATCTCATTATCACGGTTACAGCGACCACTCAATAGGAATTGAAATGTGCCTTTTGGCTATTGCCCGCGGAGCAAAAATCGTAGAAAAGCATTTTACTCTCGATAAAACAAGTTCAGTAATAAAAGATCATGTACTTAGCGCAACACCAGATGAATTTAGGACACTTGTAAATATAGGAAAAGGTATAAGTAGAAATCTGGAAATAGGAGTTTAAGTAAATTGACTAAAAAGAAAATAGTAATTCTTTCCACAAAAACTGATCATCATACATATTTTATTAATCGGCTTTATGAGGAGGGGTTTGATATCGCTGGAGTGGTATACGAGAATGAAATGGGTAAACCCTCATTCAATGCGACTTCTCCTTTTGGGAAAAAGGAGATTGATTTTGAAAAAAGCAAATTTTTTATTAAGGTTCCTAGAACAGTTTATAGAAAGATAAAAATAAATAATGTAAAAACAATTAATACATTATATGCAAGCAAAGTTGTAAGAAATCTTAAAGCTGATCTTGGGGTAGTATTCGGATGTGGCAAGATCCGGCCACATGTGTTTCAGCTCACAAAAATGGGGCTTATTAATATTCATAGAGGGCTTTCGGAAGAATACCGTGGGCTTGATTGTGATCTTTGGCCTATATACCACAGTGACTATCAAAATATGGGCGTTACGGTGCATCAGGTTGATGAAAAGCTCGATACGGGGAATATTATTTATATTAAAAGAATGAAATTGAAAAAAGGAATGAAAACGCACGAAATTCGCTACTACACGACAATAATTGCCACAGATCTTGTTATTAGGGCGCTGAAAAATCTGGAAAAAAGTAAAATAAAATTTAGAAATCAGAGAAAAAAAGGTCGATACTATTCGTTTATGCCGTTGTCATTAAAGAAAATTGTTGAAGAACGGTTTAACAATTACTGCAAAAATCTCGATGAAGAATAAAAACAAAAGAGAATATCCAATACTGCTTTACCATGGTGTGACGATTGGTGGTAATAAAGGAATTGAAAATTTCTCCAAAAAGCACATTCCTTTTCAGGAATTTAAAAAACAGATATCTTTTGTAGGAAATTATATGAATCCTGTTTCATTCCGCCGCATGGCAGAATCATTGCAAAATGGCGAAAAATTGCCCCACGGCTCCATTGCTGTTACTTTTGATGATTCCTATAAAAATGTGTTTATTCACGCACTTCCCATATTAAGGAAACATAAAGTTCCTGCAACTTTCTTTATTAGTACCGGCTTCATAGACAGGAAAAAATTGTATTGGACAGATGCGATAGAGCATATGATAAATATTTCGAGAAAAAGAGAATTATATATTCATCATGAGGGTCTGGGTCATTACTTTGATATTTCTAATACCGATAAGAAAATAGAATCCATATCGAGAATAAAAAAGTATCTAAAAAATACTTCACCAGAAAATCGGGATTCTTTTATAGAAAAAATGACAAATTTGTTAAATATAAAAGACAAAGGAAAAAATGTACCGAGTTATGAGCACTTGTCTTGGAAACAAGTTGCTTTTATTGACTCTCTTGCTGACTATGAGATCGGAGGCCATACCGTTAATCATGAAATACTGTCCTACTTGGATGAAAAAAAACTGTATTACGAAATAAACGATTGTCTTAACACGCTTGAGAAACGTTTAAAAAGGAAAATCGACCTTTTTTCATACCCAGAGGGTCAAGAAGACCATTTTAACGATGTTGTCATTAAGGTATTAAAAGAGGCTGGGGTTAAAGCATGCCCTACCGCCATTGAAGGATTCAATACTTCCCCTTCAGACCCTTTTCATCTGAGAAGAACAATGGTCGGATTTATGGGAACACCATTTCCGAACAATGATTATAGCGTTGTTTTAGAGAATGAAACCACAAATAATTTGACTTAAGAATACTATAATAACAAAAGAGCCGCAGGGTAACAGGCTGGTTTTCTACAGCTATTTAATGCTTCCATATTAGAACTGAATTGCTTTACCATGAAAAAAAAGGAATTTCGGATAAGAATACTCTACTTAATCAGCGGACTAAGAGTCGGTGGCGCTGAGAAAATGCTTCTAAACCTCATAAAGCGTCTTCCACGTAAGAAATATGAAATTACGCTTTGCTCACTTTCCGATGCAAATCATTTTGGGAAAACTTTTGAAGATGAAGGGATAGTAATAAAAATCTTATATATGAAATCCTTGCTTGATATAACTAAACTGTTGGGACTTCATTCCCTCTTACTAAAAGGAAAATTTCACATACTTCACTCGGTTATGTATCACGCAGATGTGATAGGCAGGATTATTGGAAAGCTTTATAAAATCCCCGTAATTATATCGAGTGAGCGCAATACAGGAAATCGAAAAACAAAACTACACTCTATAGTTTATAAGATTACTGCTCCATTTTCGGATATGATATTGTGTGTGTCAGATTCCGCACGTCGTTTTCTGCTTGAAGAAGAAAAAGTGCAAGGCATCCCAATGAAGGTTATAAGGAATGGAGTTGAAAAACCCGACTTTCCTAAAGGCACAAAAATTCTAGTCAGAAAAAAATTTGGTTTGCCTATTAACGGGCAAATGCTAGTCACAGCATGTCGAATAGATGCGCAGAAGGGCCTCACGACTTTGATTAAGTCTCTAAAAATTGTGTTCAGTTTATTTCCTAATGCTTTCTGGGTGTTAGTGGGCGATATTGAGGATGAAAGCCATCGGCGTCAAATGAAGTACAAAAGAGAGATAATATCTCGTGTGGAGACGTTAGGCATTGAGAACTCAGTCCATATGGTTGGTCATAGAAAGGATGTTTATGAGATTTTTGCAGCATCAGATATATTTGTTATGTCTTCACTATTTGAGGGGATCCCGAATTCTGTTCTGGAAGCGATGACTTTAGGTGTTCCCTGTGTCGCGACCCGGGTAGGTGGGGTTCCCGAAATAATTAAATCGGGACAGACGGGTTTGCTCGTGCCAGCAAAAGATTCCAAGGAACTTGCTGAGGCAACTTGTTCTTTGCTGTCAGACCCAGAAAAGGCCAGGAAGCTAGGCAATCAAGGGAAGCAATTCGTTAGAAGTCAAATGGATTGGGATGTGATGGCTGAAAATGTGCAATCAGTCTATATGACACTTCTCCGAAGAAAAGAGGGCAAGAATTCATGGAGAAAGTCTTTCTAACTGGAGCAGATGGTTTTATCGGCAGCCACCTTTCACCTTACTTGATTTCAAAAGGCTATCAAGTTAATGCAGGTATAAGGGGTAAAGAAAAGTTGCAACACATTCCTTCGGGAGCGATCCCTGTTATCACAGGAGATTTAGATAGCTCACCCGATTGGGAAAATATGGTCAAGGATGCACAGGTTGTAATACACTTGGCTGCAAAGGTTCATGCTCTAAATGAACATGGCAGGGATGCGACTGCGCAGTACCAACTAATCAATGTGGAGGTATCTAAAAAACTGGCAAAAGCATGTGTTAGGCAAGGAGTCCGGAAGTTCATCTTTATAAGTTCAGTTAAGGCCGTAGGGGATTTCACCGAACCTGGTGAAATGTTTTCAGAGACAACACCCTGCGCACCACAAGACGCCTACGGTCGTAGTAAGCGTGATGCGGAATTAGTACTATTGCAAATAGCCAAGGAGAGCGGATTGGAAGTTGTAATTCTGCGAATCCCTTTGGTTTATGGTCCTGGAGTTAAAGCTAATTTTCTCAGATTGATGCATCTCGCAGATCGTGGTTTTCCTCTGCCAATAGCGTCAATAAAAAACGAACGGAGTTTATTGTATATTCGGAATCTTTTAAGTGCCATTTTTTTTTCTATCACTCACGCAGGCGCGGCAGGTGAAATATTCCTTCTATCAGATGATCAAGATGTTTCAACGCCTGAATTAGTCCGTTTTCTATCAGAGAGTCTAGAGCGACCGGAAAGACTGATTGCATTCCCTGTCGCTGGTTTGATTATTGCGGGTAAGTTATTAAACCGAGCCTCTACGGTGGACCGACTTATTAATTCCTTAAAAGTGGATATAACCAAGATAAAAAGAAAATTGGGCTGGGCGCCGCCCTATAATATAGAGGAAGGTCTTAAGGAAACTGCAAAATGGTATAGGAATGCAAATCTTTAATCATGTCTTATCGTTTTACTTCATCAAACTTTATTTATTTTTGTGAAAAATCCACCCCAAAAAATGCCTCATATCCTTTTCTGCACTAATAGCCTCGCTAAGTTTAATCTAAGTTGGAAAATGAGAGCCGAAGCAGTTCGAGATGCAGGGTACGAAGTGCATGTGGCTGCTCCTTTCGATCAAAAAGTATCAAATCAAAAAAATATCACACTTTACCCTTATCAACTTGATCGAAAGAGCCTGAACCCAATTTCTCAATTTAAAAGTCTCTATTCTCTGTTCCGGGTTATCAAGGAAATCAAACCGGACCTAATTCATGCTATAACAGCAAAACCAAATATTTTTTCTGGCTTGTTGGCGCATTTATCTGGGAGGCCTCCACTTGTAATGAGTGTGACCGGGCTGGGGTTTGTATTTACGGCAGAGGGAAGAAGAAATTTCTATTTGAGGAAATTAATATTGGAGCTTTACAGATTGGCTACCTGCAGCAACAGTGTTCGTATTATTTTTGAAAATTTTGATGATCTAAATCTTTTTAAACAAGCAGGCATCTCTAAACCTCATAGACTGCGAAGGATACCTGGTGGAGGGATTGATTTATCGCGTTACAGATTCATTCCGGAACCTGATGGTATACCTTTGGTTGTTTTGGCATCACGAATGCTATGGGATAAAGGTATCGGTGAATTCATTGAGGCGATCCAAATAATAAAGGAGAGTGGCTTAGAAGCCCGGTTTGTATTGGTGGGAGATACCGACCAAGGAAATCCAGCGGCGGTTCCTTCTTCAATGATTAAAGAGTGGCAGGAGGGTGGTTTGCTGGAATGGTGGGGTTACAGGGAAAATATGTATGAGGTATATTCAAAGAGTCATATCATATGCCTGCCATCTTATCGAGAGGGCATGCCACGGACTTTAATAGAAGCCGCCGCTTGTGGTCGGCCTATCGTAACCACAGATGTGCCAGGATGTCGTGAAATTGTTAGAGATGATGAGAACGGATATTTGGTCCCTGCACGTGATTCAAGGTCATTGGCAATAGCCTTAGAAAGATTGATAACAAATTGCGCATTAAGGAGAAATATGGGAAGGAGAGGTGTAAGCATTGCAATGGCGGAATTTTCGTTCCAGAAACTTACTGGAAAACTTTTAAGTATTTATCAAGAACTTTTAAATTAATTTGAGAAGCTGATGGAGATCAAATTTGGGCTAAATATTTTAGTATTAATTATGGCCCTTATATTCGGACTATTTGGAGCTTGGTTAATTGCGTATAAGGGACGGTTTTTAGGCCTAATAGATAATCCAAATAAGCGGAGCTCACATCTCAATCCTACACCTAAGGGA
>CAZDWF010000090.1:0-15067 GCA_964508895.1 uncultured Bacteroidales bacterium | reverse complement strand
GAAGGTACCTTGAGTAGTATTTGGGTGAATCTTCAACAAGTAAAATAACCCTTACCAATCCATATTCAGTATCATTCTCAACATTGATCTTATCTTCAACATTTTTTATCATTGCAAAGAAAACCCGGGATTCACCATTCCATACAAAAACCTTATCAATATATTTTTTTGCTACTTTGTTTTTCTGTACAAATTCAAGGTCGGTATTATTATTCAAAAGCAGGAAAACAGGCAGATAAGGGAATTCACTTTTTATTCTTGTACTCAGGTTAACTGGAGTTTGCTTATCTGCACCCATCATCAGTATAACCATGTCGAAGTGTTTCATATTAAGCTGCTCCAGAGCTTCTTCCATAGTAGATACTCCGGTTATCCTGGGTAATGAAGTAAGGCTTAACTGGTGGTATTCACCAAGTACATGTTCAGAAAAACGCCCTTCTTTTTCAATGCTATAGGCATCATATAAATTAGCTACAAGCAAGATCTCCCTGACTTTAAAAGGCATCAGATCATGATAAATATCCCTGTCGTAATTACTTTTATTTAGGAACCGCTGTAGTAATTGCCTGCTATGTGCGCCATTTTTGAGCTCTACATTTTCGATCTCATCATAGAACCCGCTGCTCTTTTTTGCAGTTACTAATTTCTTAGCAATCAAACTATTTAGAAAACCGGTTATCAATCCTGAGATATTATCAATAAGCTGTCTTTCTTCCTTTAAGAACGGGCCTTCATCTTCCTCCTGGAACTTCTTTGTGTAAAATATTTCGATAATTCCCTTCTTGTTTTCTATAGTATCGAATTTCTGGCTCATTCTCCATTTTGATTCATAAAATCCCGGAGATAAAAATTCTTTGCCATCAAATCTTATCCTTGCGGTAGTATATTTAGGATATTGCCATGAAGGAGGAAGTAAAAGGACGATTCTCTGTAAAGTCTCCTCAACAGATTTATTCTCTCTAAGAATCCCTGTTGTTTCATTTAATGCTGAAAGCTCCTTTAGCCTTTCTATATTTTCAGCTTTAAGCTTATGATAATCATTTTCCGATCCCGAATTCAATTCCGCCATAACAATTCTTTCCTCAAATGTACTAATATATATCTCAAATATTCTACAAAGATAATACCCTATAATGAGTCCAAATTACATTTATGTTAAAAAAATAACAGTTTAATATAGACAATCAAATAATTTTCTTTAATATTGTCGTTCTTTTTTAACAAAACTATTATTAATTAATTATCTAATATCTATTGAAATATGGCAAACTACGATGCTATAGTTAAAGAATTCATGGCAAAGATTATTGCCAAGAATCCATCAGAAAATGAATTCCATCAGGCAGTGGAAGAAGTTGTAGAATCTCTGGTTCCTTTTATTGAGGAAAATCCTCAGTACAAAGCAGCTAAAGTTCTTGAAAGAATTTGCGAACCTGAAAGAGTAATTTTATTTCGTGTACCATGGATTGATGACAAAGGTGAAATCCAGGTTAACCGTGGTTTCAGAATTGAAATGAATTCAGCGATTGGTCCTTACAAAGGTGGACTTCGTTTCCATCCAACTGTAAACCTTGGAATCCTCAAATTTCTTGCTTTTGAGCAGGTATTAAAGAACAGCCTTACTACACTTCCTATGGGTGGTGGTAAAGGTGGATCAGATTTCGATCCTAAAGGAAAATCAGATAATGAAGTTATGCATTTCTGCCAGAGTTTTATGACTGAGCTTTTCCGTCATATTGGGCCAAATACAGACGTACCAGCTGGTGACATCGGTGTTGGTGGCAGGGAAATTGGGTTCCTGTTTGGACAATACAAGAGGATCAGAAACGAATTTACAGGCGTTCTCACAGGTAAAGGAAGAGAATGGGGCGGCAGCTTAATTCGTCCGGAAGCAACCGGTTACGGTACTACTTATTTCGCTGAAGAAATGCTGAAAACAAGAGGTCAGGGCTTAGAAGGAAAAATCGTTGCTATTTCTGGTTCAGGTAATGTTGCTCAGTATGCTACTGAAAAAGTTACTGATTTCGGTGGAAAAGTTGTTACACTTTCTGACTCAGCAGGTTTCATTTATGATCCAGACGGTATCGATAAAGAAAAACTCGAATTCGTTATGCATCTTAAAAACGTTAAAAGAGGCAGGATCAAGGAATACGCTGAAAAATATGGCTGTGAATATCACGAAGGATTACGCCCATGGGGTGTTAAATGTGATGTTGCAATGCCATGTGCTACTCAGAATGAAGTTAATGAAGATGAAGCTAAAATGCTTGTTGCAAACGGATGTTTTGTTATTTCAGAAGGTGCAAACATGCCTTCAACTCCTGAAGCAATAAAAGTATTTACTGATGCAAAGATCCTTTACGGACCTGGAAAAGCAGCTAACGCTGGCGGTGTAGCTGTATCAGGACTTGAGATGAGCCAGAACTCACTCAGGCTTTCATGGACTCGTGAAGAAGTAGATGCTCGTTTACATCAGATCATGAAAGACATCCATGAATCATGTGTTAAATATGGAACAGAAGGTGATTACATTGACTACGTAAAAGGTGCTAACGTTGGTGGTTTCGTAAAAGTTGCGGACTCAATAATAGCTCAGGGTGCGGTGTAAAATCACTTTTTAATAATATTAAAAGAGGCTGTTTTACGACAGCCTCTTTTTTTTGCCCTATTTTGAACATCTAATATATATACTAATATGAAAACTCCTAACTATGTTAACCGAAACATAGGCGAGAGTGAATGTATGAATCAATTCAATATTGATTATGCGATTATATAATATTCGGTTTGTCAGGTGCTTTATCAGGAAGCATGTACAGCATAAACAGAAACCCATTAAAAAACGCGTAGAACACTACTCCTGCTTGTCGTTCGAGCATTGATTCAACGAGGAAATTAAATGCCATAATAATCAGGAAACAAAAGTAAACAAAGCCTTTACGCCTGGCGCTATAAATGGCTGGCAATATCAATGAAAACAACAGTAATAAAAAGCCTACTACTCCAAGAGAAATGAAAGTCTGGAGGTATTGATTATGAGGATTGAGTTCATTCTCATAGGCATGTTTAAAATCATGATCGCCATAAACAGTCTTCAATGAGTTTATAACATCTCCAGTACCCACTCCTATGAAAAAATGATCATTTATCATCTCGAGTGAATACTTCCAGATCAATACTCTTTCTACTGTTCCATTTGTTGTTTCATTTGTTATATCTTTTTCATTTTGTAAAATATCCTGTGATGAACTAAACCTCATAGATGAATAAGGGAAGAAATTTAATACAACCACAAACAAAAGTGTTATGGCTATAATTAAGAAGGAACCAAGAAAATATCTTCTATTTACAAATATTACATAACTTACTGTTAAAAAGAATATCAGGATTAATGTTAAAATTCCTGCTTTTGAACTTAACAGTACAGTAAACATATGAAAATATACTATCAATGCCAGGATGATTACAAGTCTTAGCTTGGTAATTTTTATGCTATAATCAAGCAAGAACCATATTAACATTGAAATAGCAAACGACATATACATTGCTGCATAGCTGGGATGATGGAATACAGAGAGGCTGATATAATAAAAATCAGTTTTGTCTCCACTACTCAGATATGAAGAAAAAGAAGTTCCAAGGCATACCAGTGATGCTACAATACATCCTGCAATAAAACTCATGAAAACGTTAATGGTATTTCTCCTGGTCCAGGTAGAATTATCCATAGTGGCAAACAGAATAGGAAATATTATCAATGAGACTTTAACCTGAACACTGAATAATCCATATTCCATATCCTGCGTATAGATCAATCCAATCAGGTAGCTGATATAGAGTAACCCAAATAAAAGCATATCGATACGATGCAGGGATGATGTTATTCGCTTAAATTTCTGAATATATCTTCCTTCAAGCACCCAGTTTAGAATTATAAAACCAATTATGTATGGAGAGAATATCCTGTTCAGTGGAATGCAAAAAGCAAGTGTCAGAAATAAAAAATAGTAAATTCTATTATGTAAATATTGGCTAAGCAAATGGGTTTTTTTTTCGAAGATACATCATTTTTTTTCAAGTAAACTTAAGAAGTCTGAAGCAATTTTTTTTCGGTCGAAGTTTTCCAAAACATATTTCCTTCCATTTTCCCCAAGTTGACGAACCAAGGTATTATCACTATATAACTTCAGGATACTTTGCTTAAGCTCTTCGTGATTTTCAGGTTCAAAAGCCAAACCACATTTACCATCATCAATAAATAATTCTTTCGCTTCACCTTCAACTCCTAATATTATTGGTTTATTCATTGCCAACACTTCAAATATTTTTGATGGAATAGCACCCTGAAAAAGATCAAGTCTTTTCAGGGGAATGATGGATGCATCAATACAACTTATTATTTCCGGCATCTTATTCCTGCTTACAGCATCCAAAAAATATACATTTGAAAGAGACTCTACTTCAGCAATATTTTTCAAGCGTTCCTTTTCAGGACCACTTCCCAATAATACAAATTTTATATTATCTTGATCCACTAATTGCTTTGCAGCTTTCAGGATTACATCCAAACCCTGAGCATATCCTATTATTCCCGCATACAATAAAACAAAATCTGCGGATTTAAATCCGCTTTCATATCTCCAATCACTTTCAATTATCATTGGATCATAATACTCAGGATCTATTCCATTCCTGAACCAATAAACCGTTTTATCAGGAAACCTATGTTTTATATTACTGACAATTCCCTGAGTCTGGCCACTGATTAGATAGGACCTTTTATAAATGAACTTTTCAAGCCAATAAGAGATCCTCAGCAAAGTTCTGGATTTCACAATTCCAAGTTTTTCTGCACTCTCAGGCCAAAGATCCGATACATTAAATATCAGTTTACTTCGTTTAATTAGCTTCAGGAAATAAGCAGATATCCCAAGAAATAAAGGAGGTGATTCACAAATAATATAATCCTGCCGCTTTATATAAAAAAGGCCAATGAGCATAGACGAGAAAACAAAAGAAAAATAATTTAACAGTCTGAAAAGCACATTTCTTTTGGTTGAAGCGAAGATCCAGGCTCTATGAATTGTAACACCATCCATTTTCTCCCGAAAATATAATTTCCTCACATATTCTCTGTAAACCTTCATAGAAGGATAATTTGGCATTGCGGTAAGTATTGAAACATCCGCACCCATATTCTTCAACCTGACTGCAAGGTCAGACAATCGATTTTGCGGGGCACCTGTTTCAGGCGGATAGTATTGTGTTAAAATCAGTATTCGCACAACCAACTAGAAATTAGACTTTAAGTATTTTTTTATAAAACGCAAGTAATTTATTCTGTTCACTTTCCCAGGAGTATTTTTCCATAACGATTTCATGTGCAAGCTTACCAATTGATACCATATTTGTATTATCACTAAGATAATCATCAATACACTTAGCAATTTCAGCGGGATCCATTGGATCAGCAAACAATGCAACTTCACTAAAATAATTTTTCCATTTTGGAAAATCACTCATTATAATAGGCAGACTACATGCCATATATTCAAATGGCTTATTAGGTAATGCATTTACATGATTTGGCAATGGATAAAAATTAATGATACCAAGATCAGCCATTTTCATATATTTATAATGCTCTCCAAAGGGAATAATCCCTTTATCAACTACTTTTACCCACCCATTCAAATTCTGACATTCCTTTTTAAACTCAATACTTTCCCATGGGCCCATCAACAAAAGTTCCGCGTCTCCCTTAATCATTTCCATTGACTGAATGATCTCTTTGATTCCTCTTATTCTGTCTATGCCTCCTGAGTATAATATAACAGGTTTCTTTTTCTTTTCATCACAAGTTTCATAATTTTCAATAGTTGAAAGGATAGGATAATTAGAAATAATCACTGTTTTATTTTTTTGAAAAATCTCAGCAATTTCAGGTGTCACAGTTATCACTCCATTAAAAAACAATGATGCAATTTTTTCAAACATCTGAAAAAATAATGATACTAATTTCCTGATAATCTTATTACCCAACCATTGTTTTGTTACTATCTGCCCCGAGTAATTCTCATGAACATCATAAATTACTTTTTTACCGAAAAGTCTAAGTAGTATTCCTACAGGTATTAGTTCGGGATCATGGAAATGAAATAGTTTGGCTCTTGTTCTAAACGTTTTAACAAATAACTCTAAAGGGCTTATAATAATTCTGAAAAATCTATTATTCCTATTAGAAACTGGTATATATTCAATTCCATCAGGTTTGAATTTATCATCTCGTATAGCGATAAGAGATACTTCATATCCATTATTCACAAGGGATCTACATTCTTTATGGTAAATCCTTACGTCTCCCGGTTTATGAACAGTAGTTAAATGGCAGACTCTCATTATCAAGTTTGTAAAAGCGCATCATAAATATTATAAAACTTTTCCCTGTTAGTGTCTTTAGTTGCACCTTGATTGATTATTTGCTGATTAAGTTGTTTAACAGAATTTCTATCAAGATGCAATGCCTTTTTAAATGAATCAGCAGTAATGTCAAGGGAAATTATTCCATTCAAATCATTTATAACCCATTCATGATTAGCAGGAAGGTTAGATAAAACAGGAATACATCCTGCTGACATTGCTTCCAATAAACTAATAGATGTTGCATCTGATGCCGGAAAAGACACATAAATTAATGATTGCTTATATAAATCATAATTTTTTACTTTATCGACCCACCCAACAAAACTAACCTTATCATAAATTCCCATATCTTTTGCCAGCTTTTTTAGCTCAGATGTTTTTGAACCACTTCCTGCAATAATCAACTCCCAATCAGTTTGTTCCTTAACAAAATCACTAAAAGCAATCAGGATTTTATCTATTTGGTATAATGGTTCATGCAATCTATTACTATAAATAATATTTTTCTTATCCATGCTATTGCCAAGAGAGTCTATCCCGAAATTTGCAATTGTGATATTAAGATTTTTATTCAGGCTATATTGCATCATCTCATTTGCTACATAATATGAGTCACAGCATAATACATCTGCACTATTAATTATCTTCGTAAGCATTTTTCGATATAACATTCCTTTAGATGGTGTATGTAGCACGTCACTTCCCAAAGCAGTTATTATAATAGGCAAACCATAACTTTCATTGGCTTTAACAGTCAGCCATGCCTCTGAACCAGCCTGTTGTACATGTATAATGTCAGGATTAAAGTCTTCAATTACTTCTTTGATTTCTTTTACGGATTTATTAATATTTAGAGGATTTTTTATAGAAAAATTAATTATTACGGGGTTGAAATTATCAATCGGTCCATCTTTTCTATCAGTGATCAATACAATCTCATTAAAATAATCTTTGATAAGATAATAATAACTTACAGTATGTATAGAGTTACTACCTATTAACAAAAGTTTTTTCATCTATTGTTTTATTAAGATATTGATTAAAGAAAATTGCATTCATAAAAGCAATCAATAGCAAGATTCTTGGTTCACTCATAGGATTGTTCATCAAGGCTGTAATTAGAACAATCAGTAGAAATAAAACATAATAATTTGACCTCTTTATATCAATTCGTTTGAAATACCAAATAAAAGGGAGCAGAATACATGCTAAATAAAATAACAGACCTAAAAACCCATACCTCCATGTCATTAACACATATTCACTTTCCGGATAGATATTATTTTTATAAAAGTAATTTTTCCATGGACCATGTCCAAAAACCGGTTTCTCTTTAATCATTGCCCAGAGCATATTCCATGTATTAAACCTTCCTGAAAAAAAGGTTTCTGACATATCATCCTCAATAATATTGGTAAGGTATTTTGAAGCATGAAATAACCTATCCCTATCAAGCTTTTCTCCTTTTTCTATCAGCTCTTTTTTTTCATCAGGACTTAACGGTTTAACTAGGGATAACTCAATATATTCCAGTAAATTAATAGTCAGAAAAATTAATGCGAAAAATCCTAATTGCTTCAATACAATTTTATAGCGTAATTTTTGAATAAAAATATTTACTATAACAATTACAATAAAAGCAACCATACCTGTTCTGGATTGAGTAAATAAAACTCCACTAAAAGCAAGGTAAAAAATGATATTATGAATTTTATTTGATTTCTTCCCAGGAATAAATAGAGTGATGAAAAACAAGAACATTATTGCATTGTTATTGGGATTGCCCATTGTTCCAAGCATTCTTTTTGTATCAGGAAAACCTAAAGAATTTTTTCCGAAAAACAAGATACGTAATTCAGATGTATAAAAAGGTTCAATAATATTATTAAAATTAAACACATTGAAATAATGCATTATATTGAAGATAAAGACAAACACAAATATTACCTCAAGTATCTTTAAATAAGTAAACTTCTTTATACTATACATAAAGAACATCAGGTAAAACAAATACTTGATAATTTTATAGATCTCAGAATAATCACGATAAGCATGCATATTGTTTATCAGTATGGTAAACAATATATAAGCTGAAAACAGCAGTAAAAAACGACTATAAAAAAAATCGATATAGGCTTTATTGCAAATTACTATGCATACAATTATTGGGAAAATGATATCTTCAGGGCGGATCGCGAATAAATTAGGGAACAAATTTATGCTAGGCAATAGAAATATAGAGACCAGGCTAAAATAAAACAAGTACTTTTCAAAATTTGAAATGTTATATTGTACTATTTTCATTCCTCTATCCTTGATATTCATTAAATAAATAATATCATCTTCCTATATCTCAATCAAAAATATCATATTTTCTAAGCATTGGATGCTCTTCAAGATACTTTTTATCCATTTCCCTGGTATCTCCAATAATCTTTGCAGGATTACCAGCTATAATTGAATAATCAGGAAATTCCCCCTGAACCTTACTGTATGGATGTATTAAACATGCATCACCAATTGTAGTATCAGGCAATATTAATGAATGAGGGCCAATAAAACAGTATTTTCCAATCTGTACTGGTCCTTTAACATACCCGATGTGATTCTTTTCATTAATATATTGACGACCGTATAACCTTATTGCAATATGACTGGAATGGCTTGTTATACTAACATAATTAGTAATCTGACATCCTTCTGCTATTTTGATTTTATTGGATGCTTCAATGAAGTTATAATGTCCGATAAATACATAATCCCCCATCTCAAGAAATTCAGGATGATCAATAAAGGTTGTATTACTAATTCTTACATTAGGCAACATCTTACCATTCTTTAGCTTATAGCCACGAATCATTACAGGATGATACATTTTTGACATCCTGAAAATTATACTTCTTTTTATTTTACCAATAAAACTCATTAATAAATATCCTTATTGAGGCTCATCCCTGCGATTCTATGATACCAATATAAAGCAAAAATCATTACCAAAGCACAAGAAACACTCATAAAGATGAAAGCTGTTTTATAATCTCCGGTTGTTCCTCCGTAAATTAAAGCAGCGAACTTCAGAATAATTTCAGTAATAGTAATAAGAAATGCCTGGGATTGCTTATTTAAAACAACTGTCAAGCATGAAACAGGCATTGCCATAAACTTTAAAAACAACCAGGGAGAAATTATGCTGGATATTTCCCCGGCAATACGCCACTTTTCACCAAATACAAAAGCAAAAATATCAGGAGCAAAAAAGAAGAGTATACCATAAATCGGCAAACCTATTAAAAAAAGATTTTTATAGAACTTAAGTACAATGGGCTGTAATTTTATATTTTCTTCTTTTGCTACTGAAGCTTTTTGATAAAAGACCTGATACATTGCATTGCCTATTAAACCAGAGGGAGCATTGATTATTCTATATGCAAAATTGTAAGAACCCAGAATTTTTTGTGTAAAAAAAGCAATCAGTATATAAACTGTTCCCTGTTCTTTTAAATTATCAACAAAAGCATGTGGCGTATTAATTTTTAGAAAGTTCCTGTATTTTCTGGCATTATTAATAATTCCATTTATTGTAACACCTTTAAAAAACTGATTAGGATTCTTTACCAATCTAATCACAAGAACCAATGAAGCAATCAGCTGTCCGAGAATCTGACCAATGATCAAACCAATGGGTTTTAAAGCAGTAATACCAAGTAGCAGTTGTGTTGCTGACATGCTGGTAGTCTGAGAAACTCTGCTTATTGCATTATTCTGAAATGATTTTTTTCGAATTGACCAGTTATTTAATGTCTGGTATAAGCCCATGAATAATACCATCAAAGGAACCAGGTACACATAGTTACCCATTTCAGGAGCTTTAAGAAGAATCAGAATATCATTTTTGAAAATACTTATCAAAATAAGAGTAAGGCTTGCTATTATTATGGTAAGCATTAAACTTAGAGCAAAAAGATTTTTTGCTTCTTTGTCGGATTTTGGAAGGATAATAGCCAGTTCATATCTTGCTGTTGCTATTATTCCAATAAGTGCAGACAGCATCATGAAAATAGCAAATATTCCAAAATCTTCAGGCGAATATATCCTGCTTAAAATAGGTGAGATTAATAATGGAACTGCTTGCGCCAGTGCAGTTCCTGTCATTAAGGTAGCTACATTTTTCAAGAACTCAGATCTAATATATTTCTTAATCATCTGAATTAATTCACAGGATATGGGTTTTCCACATCAGATCCCTGCAAATAGGATGCAGGTCGCAAAACCTTGTCAAAAACAAAGTATTGTAAAAGCACAAAATCCCTCCTATTATTTATAAAAGCATAAAGCCTGTCAAGATCAAATGGTACCAGCTGAATTCCTTTTTCCTCATCATACAACTCACTAAAGCCTCTTTTTCTGTGCGTTACAACTTTTACCGTGTCGCCATCTTTAGTAATGAGAGTGATAATATGTGCTACGGGTGAGGAGGAAACTGAATCAATATACTCTTTATTTATGGAGTTATTTAATATTGCTTCGTAGCGAATATCAGCAAATGAAGTAAGATATGTTATCATCCTGAGAGTATCAAACAACTTTTCTTTTCCATCCAACTTGGTCACCAGGCTGAAATCATCCAGCCCTTCATTATAAACCGTATATGATTCATCAGGCTTTGCGATAAAATCAACAGACACAGACTTTATATCATTTATTTTTGTTTTAAAAATGCTATGATCCCTCCAATCATCTTCCTCTGGTGAATATCTTGCAGCAACAAAGCCCCTGAAACTCGGTATATAAATAATATATGGCTTTTCTGCCCCTTCTAAAATCATGAATGTGCCACGATTGTCCGGAGTTGGGCCTCCAACATAATAAACCTTTGATAGAACTTCCCTGGGCCAGAGCTTTAGTCCAAAAACGTCTATCCTGGGCTTCTTTTGGTAAATCTCAATTTTAACAGCTGTTGCCGACAATCTTGAAAGGACATTATTTTGGGCATTTTTTGCAACTGGAGACTTGACCTTAATTTCTTTTATAGTTTCAAGTAAGCCATTAACATTAAATTGATGAGCTCTGTATTCACCATTTAATCTCCATTCTCCAGGATTTATTTTTTCAAGAAGCACACTGTTATTGTTCTTATCAACCATAAATAGCCTGGTGATTGCTGATGTATCTTCAACAGAGAAATCAACCTCGCTACTTCTCAATGTAGAAGAATTGGTCGTCAATATAAGGGCTAATGCTACTGCTAATAGAATTATTGTAGTGATCAGGACTATCCTGTTTCTTTTCATTTGTATAAATTTTTATAATTAGACAGGATAAAAACTATTTTTTAACCAGAGGTTTTGTATACTTATTCTTTCTAAACCATATTATAAAGATACCTAATGCAATAATTACAACAATGGGTAATAATACATTAAAAAGCTGCCAGAAAAGTTTATTGTCATTAACCCTTGTCATATCCAGTAATCTCAGCTTAAGCTCTCGTGACCTTATTGAAATAAGTCCAGGACCATCAGTCAGGTAATTTAATGCATTCAGGATAAGCTCCTTATTCCCAAATGTTTGTCCTGTATACTGATCATAACCAAGTGGTAAAGGATATCCTTTGGAATAATGCAATTGATTCTTTATAATATCACCATCAGATATCACTATCATACTTGTAGGCTCACTTTTTCCAATGAAATCAATTTCTTTGCTGTACATTATCGAAGGTGGTATTCTGTTATCATATAATGATTTGAAATTACCCTCAAGTAACACGGCAACAGGCTGTGATGGCATATTGTATTCCTCCCTTCCTGGCTCTTCTCTCAATATATTCAAATTGATATACACAGGAACATTAGAAACCTTGGAATAGGGCGAAGTCCATAGAAGAAATTCTTTTTTAACTCCCGGAGTTTTAATGGTATCAATGCTACTGATAAACTCAGTTTTTATAGCATTAAGATTATTTATAACAGGATGTTTTGAAGTAGGTGTTATCACCGGGAAGTAGTACCAAGGAAAAAACTCAATTTGTGGTTGCCCTGCAACATTTCCTGTTGTAAGCGGAATACGAAGAGCATTAAGATCCATGATAAGGTTACCATTTAACCTAACACCATAATTAAACAATTGGTCATCGAGGTTGAGGTTATTATATACAGCAACAGTTGCGTCAGAGGATTGCAGGCTGTCCATTGATGTTCTTACAGGATCAATAAGCCACAATATCTTTCCGCCCCTCATAATAAACTGATCTATAATAAACTTATCCTTTTCTGAAAAAACAGAATCAGGCTGTGCAATTACAATGGCATCAAATTTATTCCTGATCGAATAGCTTGTGGAATCATATAGTTTTCTTTCAGTAAGACTATTTACCTGTCCATCAATTTTCACTCTTTCCAAAATATAATATTCTGCAAGTGCAGCAGCAATGTCAGTAGTTTCAAGCTCACCAAGTTCTCCATGTCCTGTTATGAAAGCAACCTTTGGTTTTGACACCCTGGTGATTCTTTTTATTGCACTGCCAAGGTTAAATTCCAGTGATTCTATAGAATTATTCAGAACTTCTTCAGGAGGCATTCCCATCTGAGATCTTAAAAGCTCAACAGGAGATTCATTATTCAGATATGTAACTATCGCACCAGGGAAGATGATCTGCTTTCTCATTCCATCACCTGTATTAACCTGAAGGTCAGTTGGGATCAATCCTCTTTCCATCAAAAGTTGGTAAGTGCTATTTCTTACCATTGGGTCATCGCTCTCAGATGGATTGATAAACTCATATTCAATATTTTCATTATAGGCACGAAATTCATCTAGCAATTCACTGGTAGAGTTCTTTAACCTTTTAAATCCTGCAGGAAAATCTCCATCAAGATATATCTGGAAGTATACCACATCTTCAAGATCATCCAGCAAGTCCTTGGTTGATTCAGAAAGGGTATATCTCTTTTCAGCAGTTAGATCAATTCGTGTAAAAATATAAGAGCCAATAATATTAAGCAATACTATGATAATCACGCCTGTTAAAAGCTGGATAATATTTTGTTTCCGTATTTTCCTCAATCGCTTCGACATATCTAAAATCTCAAATCTTCAATCCAATTATTAATTACTAATGTTTCCATTTTCGGGCAGACAATACAAATTTCGTCAACAATAAAAACAAAGCAATCACGCTCAGGAAGTATAAAATATCTCTTGTATCAATTACACCTCTGCTAATGGATGAATAATGTGCGCTTATCCCTAAAGACCTGATAAATAAATCTAATCCCCCAAACATATCCAGTGACCAGATAAACTCAAAGCCCATATAAACAAAACCACAGAGTAGAACAGCCAGTATGAAAGAAATGATCTGATTATCAGTTATTGATGATGCAAATAAACCTATAGCAATAAATGCCGCTCCAAGAAAAAACAATCCGATATATGAACCCCACATGCCACCCTGGTCAATATTTCCCCTGGTAAATCCAAGTTCATAAACAGAAAAAAAGTAGACCAGTGTGGGCAATAAAGCTATAACAACAAGGCTTAATCCTGCCAGGTATTTGCCAAATACAATTTGAAAATCACCAATAGGTTGAGTAAGCAATTGTTCAATAGTTCCTGTTTTCTTCTCTTCAGCAAACATTCTCATTGTAATAGCAGGAATAAGAAATAAAAAGACAAAAGGGGCTATAGTAAACAATCCATCAATATTGGCATATCCAAAGAAAAAAACATTGGAATCAAGTGGGAACACCCATAAGAAAAGGCCAATTACCAAAAGAAAGACTATAATAACAATATAGCCTATCAAGGAGCTTAAAAAACTATTGATTTCTTTTTTATAGAGACTTAGCATATCTTCAATCCACCTTGATTTTTATAAGCATGCAAAGTTAATAATTTTTACTTATCTACAGTATTTATAAGGTAATGAGGAAACGTTTAAGCCGAAAATAAATTGCAGAAGTTGCATACATTAACTAATCGAAAAACTCAATCCTTACCGGATCGTCCATATACAGGCCCAATAAAGTACTTGCATTGGCTTTATTCAAAGCAATTTGCAGATGTCCGTTTGAGGCAAATAAAGCAAGCACATCACTTACATTAACCTCTGAATAAGATGCTTTAACAGTTTTTATCTCCTCACCTCTAAAAACAATCCTGAATTTTCTTCCTTTCCTGACTTTTTCAAAAAGGTCTTTTGTTATATTGGTAATAACATTCTCATAATTATCAATATAAATAACAATACCTTTTATTGAATCTGCACCTACAACCGGTCTGAACAACATCTGCTCTGAAATTTTATCTCTTGAAGGGCCTAATTCCTCAAGTTTTTTACCCGAAGAGATCATAGCAGCAGCTTTCACAAATCTATCCCGGGTAGAAAAGGTATAATAATCCGAATCCTGGATAATATCCAGTTCAACGATCTGATCAGGAGCTGAGTTAAAAATCAGGCTGTATATACCGTTATCTGAACCAATGAAGTAATGATTATCTTTCATCAAGGCCACATGAGGATTTTCGTCTGACTCTTCAGTATTAATCCCAATAATATGTATGCTTTTTTCCGGGAAGAAAGTATAAGAGTTCTTAATAATATAAGCCGCTTCTTTCAAATTAAAAGGGTCGACCTGGTGAG
>CAZDWF010000089.1:0-15280 GCA_964508895.1 uncultured Bacteroidales bacterium | reverse complement strand
GGAAAATCGTTATTAGCTGAAAATGTAGCTTCTCCTTCTGATAACGAATATGAAAAACTCTGGAAGGAAGTTGATCAACTCAACAAAAAGGGTTTGCCTAAATCAGCTCTTGAGGTTGTTGAGAAAATCTACATAAAAGCAAAAAAGGAAAACAATACACCTGAGTTTATCAAAGCAATATTATATAAACTGAAGTTGCAATCAGATTTTGAAGAGGATTTTCTGGTAAAAGCCATTGATGAGTTAAAGGATGAAATTAGTGTTGCAGGAGAAGCAAAAAAGCAGATACTACATTCAATTCTGGCTGAAATGTACTGGAATTATTTCCAGATGAACAGGTATGTTTTTTATGAAAGAAGTGTGACAGAAGATCTTGATAATGATGACATAGCTACCTGGGACCTGGAAAAGATCATGAAAGAGATCATTGACAATTATATGGCATCACTTGAAGATGATGAATTGCTAAAGAAAACAAAGTTATCAGGTATTGATATCATCCTGGAAAAGGAGGAAGGATCACAGAAATATCGTCCAACATTATATGATTTCCTGGCACATCGTGCGGTAGACTTTTTCATGAATGATGAGAATGCAATAACAACTCCGGCCATAACTTTTGAGATAAATGATGTAGCTTACCTCTCTCCTGCTTCAGATTTTATTAATATAAAACTTGAAACTGATGATGCTTTTTCATCAAAGTATTACGCAATGGAAGTTTTACAGGATCTCCTGAAATTTCACATCAATGATAAATCGCCTGAAGCATTTGTTGATGTTGATTTGAAAAGACTTAATTATGTGATGCAAAATACGAGTCTTGATAATAAAGACGAGCTCTATATTTCCACAATGGAGAAGTTGTCAGAAAATTACCATAACTCTCCTGTTCAGGCGGATGTTCTATATGAGCTGGCCAGGTTTTATAATTCGAAAGCTAATACATATGAACCTTATGGCGACACCTCTTATCGCTGGGAAAATAAAAAGGCTTTTGAACTGTGTAAAAAAGCAATTAATAAACAGCCAGGATCAATAGGCGCAAATAACTGCATGGTACTAAAAGAGCAGATAGGGCAGAAAAATGTTGAAATAACCCTTGAGTATGCAAATCTTCCTGAATCACCATTCCTGGGATTATTAAAATACAGGAACGTATCTGATTTGTATTTCAGGATAATCAGGGTACCTTATAAAGATGATAAGAAGATACTGGAAAGCTCAAGGAGGGAAGGTATCATCAAGCAATACCTGGGATACAGAGCCTACCGTGAATTCTCTATAAAAGTACCTGATTATGGGGATTTCCAGCAGCATGCAACAGAATTCAAACTTCCTGAATTACCTTATGGTTATTATGTAATACTGGCTAGTCCTGATGCAAAATTCAATGCCAATAAAAACATTGTAGCCTACGCTTCAAGCTGGATCACTAATCTTAGTTATGTAAGCCAGAGGTTGCCAAAGGGAGAAATCGATCTATATGTCCTGGACAGAAACAGCGGTCATCCATTGAAGGGAGTAAAGTTGAGTACCTATTACCAGATATACACATCTACCAGAAGGGGGTATGAATGGATAAAAGGACCGGAGTTTACTTCTGACAATAAAGGATATGTTCAAATACCTACCAGCAATAATTCCAAAAGATTAATGCTGGAATTCGTAGATGGATATGATTCTCTGGTAACTCCAAACTATTTTTTCCAGCAGCAGTCTTATGGTGATACCAGGAAAGAAATAACGCAATCATTTTTCTTTACCGACAGAGCTATATATCGTCCCGGACAAACTGTTTACTTCAAGGGGATCATCCTGAACAATTATGATGATAACTACAGTATCAAGGCTAATCATTCTACAACTGTGACTTTCTTTGATGTAAATAATCAAAAGATCTCGGAACTAAAACTCACTACAAATGAATACGGCTCAGTGAATGGATCTTTTGTAGCTCCAACA
This sequence comes from uncultured Bacteroidales bacterium, assembly GCA_964508895.1. Lineage (GTDB taxonomy): Bacteria > Bacteroidota > Bacteroidia > Bacteroidales > B18-G4 > M55B132. Next base: position 13,315 of record CAZDWF010000089.1, on the reverse strand, counting down.
GGAGTATTGACAGGAAATATGATCATAAAAAATGAAACAGGATCGACAAGTTTTTCTGTTGAAGAATATAAAAGACCAAAGTTTGCTGTTGATTTTGAGCCAATTAAAGGAACCTATAAGCTCAACGAGGAAATTTTAGTTGAAGGCCTCGCTAAAAGTTTCGCAGGATATAATATTGATAATGCAAAAGTGAGCTACAGGATATCACGACAGGCAGTCTTCCCCTACTGGAGATGGTGGTATGGATTTTATCCCACGTCTTCAGAAGTAGAGATAAGCAATGGAACAACAGTAACAGATGAAAATGGAAGCTTCAGCATTGCATTTACAGCCATTCCTGATGCAAGCATAAATGATCAATTTAAGCCTGTTTTCAATTATTTGATTCAGGCTGATGTTACAGATATCAATGGAGAAACCCATTCAAATACGATAACTGTAAGTGTGGGAGAAACGGCTATGCTTGTTAATATCAATATTCCTGAGAAAATTAACCAGGAAGACCTTCCTGAGATAACATTTACTACCACCAACCTTAATGGTGAAAATGTTGATGCTGCAGGAAATATTAAGATCTATAAACTAAAATCTCCTGACAGAATATTCAGGAGTAGGGAATGGAGCCGGCCGGATGTTTTTATTATTCCTGAAAAGGAGTTTATTAAAGATTTTCCTCATGATATTTATAATAATGAAGATGATCCTTCAAGCTGGACAAAGGAGGAAGATGTATATAATTTTGTGTTCAATTCAGCAAAAGGATCTGAAATTAATGCACCTATAGATGATTGGGGTGAAGGACAATTCATCATAGAACTTGAAACCACCGATGCTTTTGGAAATAAGATAATTGAAAGTGAATTCTTCACAGTTTTCTCATCTGACAACAAAAATATTCCGGGAAAAATTATTGACTGGTTTACAGCTATTCAAGATAAGGCTGAGCCAGGTGAAACAGCAAGTTTTGTTGTTGGTACAGCAGAAAAAAATGTACATGTGATCTACCAGATCTGGCACAGGGATAAGCTTATTAAAAATGAATATATTTCGCTTAATAATGGTCAAAAGAAAATTGAAATTCCTATCCTGGAAGAATTCAGAGGGAATATTGGAGTTAATCTTGTATTTGTAAAATGGAACCGGAGTTATAAGAAAGAACAGGTGATACAGGTACCTTACACTAATAAAAAGCTGGATATAGAAATTGGATCCTTCCGTGATAAGGTGAAACCCGGAGATAATGAAGAATGGAATATCAAGATTCGTGATTATCTTGGCGATAAGGTTGCAGCAGAAATGCTGGCCAGCATGTATGATGCATCACTGGATGAGTTTCAGGTAAACAGTTGGTATTTCAGTCTTTACAGGAATCAGAATTATTTTACAAACTGGAGTATATCTGATGCTTTTCTGAATAAGACAAGTATGCTCGTTCAAAAACCCGGGAGTTCATTATCCTATAAATACAAGGAATATGACCAGCTGAACTGGTTTGGATTAAACTTGTATGGAATCCGCAACTTCAAATCAGAAAGTATGATTATGTTCGAAGCTGATTCTGAACCTCCTGCGGGATCGCTGGAAGCAGAAGATGGTATGGGAGACAAAATGGGAGAGGTTAAAGATGAGGTAATTAACAAACCACCATCTACTGCTAAAGAAGAATCAGAAATACCTGTAAGAAGGAATTTCAATGAAACAGCATTCTTCTTTCCAGATCTCAAAACTGATGAGGAAGGGAATATTCTTATAAGCTTCACTTTGCCTGAGTCATTAACAGAATGGAAAATGATGGGACTTGCATATACTAAAGATCTTAAAGTAGGGGACATTACCAAATCCATGGTAACACAAAAAGAGCTGATGGTAATTCCTAATCCTCCAAGGTTTTTCCGTCAGGGTGATGAGATGGAATTTGCTGCCAAGATTGTGAATTTGTCGGAAGAAACTTTAAATGGTGATGTGACTCTCGAGTTCTTTGATGCCATCAGTATGGAAAAGGCAGATATTTTTTCAGGAGATAAGGGAAATAAAATCTTCAAAGCATCAAAAGGAGCTAGTGCACAAATATCCTGGAAAATAAAGATACCGGAAACAACAGATGCTCTGACTTACAGGATAGTTGCAAAATCAGGAAGCTTCAGTGATGGTGAAGAGATGATGATACCAGTTTTGACAAACACTATGCTGGTTACAGAATCCTTACCACTGCCAATTAATGGAATAGAGAGTAAGGAATTTACTCTTAACAAACTCCTAAACAATAGATCAGAAACTCTCAGGAACTTCAAATTAAGCCTGGAATTCACATCCAATCCTGCATGGTATGCAATACAGGCCTTACCTTATTTAATGGAATATCCTTATGAGTGTTATGAGCAGGTATTCAGCAGGTATTATGCCAATAGCATTGCCACGCATATCATGAATTCCAACCCAAAGATCAAAAGGGTATTTGATAGCTGGAAAAATATCACTCCGGATGCCTTATTATCAAATCTTGAAAAGAATCAGGAATTGAAATCTGCACTCCTGGAAGCAACACCATGGGTATTGGAGGCAAAGGATGAAAGTCAGAGAAAGCAGATGCTGGGTGTTTTATTTGATTTGAATAATATGTCGATGCAGTTGAATACTGCAAAAGCCAGACTAATTCAAGGACAGCTTCCAAATGGAGGGTTTTCATGGTTCAAAGGAATGCAGGATAACAGGTATATAACTCAGCATATTGTTACAGGATTTGGAAAGCTTTATAATCTGGGAATTGATGACATCATAAAAGATGATAAGCTGATGAGGATGCTGAGCCGTGCAATTTATTATCTGGATGAGAGGATTAAAGGAGATTACAACAGGATCAAGGAACAGCATCCGAATAATATGATGGATGACTTCCTGGGAAACATACAGGTGCAGTATCTCTATGCCAGGACTTACTTCCTGGATGAATTTCCACTAAGAAATTCCAATCAGGATGCCTTCAGTTATTTTACTGAATTGGCACAAGAACACTGGCTGAAAAAGGATAAGTATATGCAGGGTATGATTGCACTGGCTACGAATAGGATTACACACAGGACCCTGCCTTTTGAAATTATCAGGTCATTGAAAGAACATGCATTATACGATGATGAGATGGGGATGTACTGGAGGAAAAATGCAGGATACTACTGGTATGAAGCCCCGATCGAAACACAGGCATTGATGATAGAAGCTTTTGAAGAAGTTACCGATGACAAGGAATCAGTGGAAAAGATGAAGATCTGGTTATTGAAACAAAAACAAACCCAGGACTGGGGAACAACAAAAGCTACTACAGATGCATGCTATTCTTTATTGTTAAGAGGTACAGACTTGCTGGCAAGTGAAGAGCTTGTTGAGATCCAGGTAGGTAATATCCTTATTGATCCTGAAAAACCAGAAGAAAACAAGGTTGAAGCAGGAACAGGATATTTCAAGACTTCCTGGAATGGAGAAGAGATAAAGCCAGAAATGGGCAAGGTGAAAATAACAAAGAAAGATGAAGGTGTTGCCTGGGGAGCATTATACTGGCAGTATTTCGAAGACCTTGACAAGATCACAACACATGAAACACCACTTAATCTGAGAAAGCAGTTATTCGTGGAAGAAAACACACCATCAGGACCTGTGATAAAACCCATCAATGAAGGAAATATACTGGAAGTTGGAGATAAGGTAAAAGTGAGAATAGAATTAAGGGTAGACAGGGATATGGAGTTCATTCATTTGAAAGATATGAGAGCATCAACTTTTGAACCGGTAAATGTTTTATCAGGATATCGCTACCAGGATGGGCTGGGATACTATGAAAGCACCCTGGATGCATCTACAGATTTCTTTATCGGCAATTTACCAAAAGGCACCTATGTGTTTGAATATCCATTGGTAGTATCTCAGAAAGGTAACTTTTCGAATGGAATAAGTACCATTCAATGCATGTATGCACCTGAGTTCAGCAGTCATTCGGAGGGTATAAGAGTAGTGGTTAAATAGAAGGAAATTTTGGATGAATTCAGGTTCAATTCAAGATCAACTCAATTACAGGAATCTCAACTTTGGGTTTTACCATTGGTAGTAATAGAATAATATCGTCAGCTCCTTTGGTTTCCTGGTGAGTGACATTATGCCTTGGTTTTCCAAACTTAATTTCAGAGCCATCGTGCAGAAATTGAGCATATTTAACTTTTCCTTCATATCCTTTAAGAGTGAGCCATTTCATGGGATAATCCAAAAGGTGAACATACAATCGATTTGTTTCAGGATTATAAGTAAGCAAAGAATGCTCCGGTACTTCAAATTCATCAGGTGCCTGAGTACAACTATAGATAGACCTGTTGTTGTATTTCATCCATAAGCCTATTGCCTCTAACTCTTCATTTGCCCTGTAATCAAATGTGCCTCGAGCTGTTGGGCCTATATTAAGCAATAAATTGCCACCTTTACTCACCGACTCAATTAATAAAACCAACAACTGTTTTGTATCTTTCCAGGTCATTTCATCACGGTAATATCCCCAGGAACCTGAAAAAGTCTGGCAGGTTTCCCATGGAACTCTCTTTCCATATTTTTCAGGCCATTTTGAAACTTTATATTGTTCAGGAGTAGTAAAATCCCATCCACCTTCCACATCCATGAGATCGAGACGATCGTTGACAATAATGCCCGGTTGAAGCTCACGTACCATTTTTAAAAGGTTTTCCGAATCCCAGTCATACCGATCTTTCCCATGATCATAATTTTCTCTGGTAGGAAAAGAATAATCCAGCCAGATAATATCAATTTTGCCATAATTAGTGAGCAGTTCCCTAACCTGATCTTTAATATACTGACGATAGACATCCATGTTTTTACTTTCGTTCAGTTTATCATATTCCTCATCGGAAGATGCACTGAGAGGATGATTACGATCGATGGTATAATCAGGATGATGCCAGTCGAGAAGTGAATAGTAAAATCCTACTTTTAATCCTTCAGCACGAAATGCCTCCACCCATTCCTTTAAAAGATCGCGGCCTATTTGTGTATTGGTAACCTTGTAATCTGTAAATTCTGAATCAAAAAGGCAGAACCCTTCATGATGTTTTGAGGTAATAACAGCATACTTCATTCCTGCTTCTTTTGCTTTCTTAGCCCATTCTGTGGGGTTGTACAGATCAGGATAAAAAACCTCAAAATACTTTTCATAATCCTCATTTGTCATCCTCTCGTATCGTTTCACCCATTCATGTCGAGCTGGTGAAGCATACAATCCCCAATGGATAAACATACCGAAACGGTCTTTGGTCCACCATTCCATTCGTTTTTGTTTTTCTTCAGCAGTCTCTTTTGGTAGTTGAGCGTAACTTTTAAAACTAAACAGTATCAACATGGAAAGGATTAAAATGGAATTCTTATTCATACTTTCTTTTTTATATAATATGTTAAATATCGTGAAACTTTCTTTTTGTAAGATAATGCATCCCGGGAAACTCCTTATATCCCATTTTTTGAAAAACCTCAAGAGATGATTTATTATAATCTTCTATAAGGCAGGCATATATCCCAATCCCTAGTTCTTCAAGAATCCTTTCCGCCTCATCTACCAATGCTTTTCCAATTCCTTTATTTCTATATTCAGGAATAACAGCCAGACGGTTGATCCATCCTTTTCGTCCATCATGAGTCAGAAGGACTGATCCAATTGCCTTAGCATCAATTTCAGCAAGCAGGAAATAGGCAGAATCCTTGTTCATCTCTTTTTCAACAGATTTTCTTGAATCCCTTCCTTTGGCTTTATAAGGCAGTTCAGCAGATTCCCACAGAGAAACTATTGTGTTGTAGTCTAAGATTGTAGCTTTTCTGATGATCATATCTGAGAGAGTTCATAAAGTTCATACAATTCATAAAGTTAATAAAGTTCTTTTGAGTAATTAAAGTAAATTTAAATATTAACTTGTGTTCAGTTCATCATTCAACCATATCTGAATTCATTTTTCTGAATTCCATTCTGTTTTCATTTTTTATAAGAAATCAAATAGTTTATGCTTTTGTGAATAGAATCTTAGTATTTTTAGATTCTTGATGCAGAAAGATAGCTTTTTGCTAAAAGCAAACCAGAACCAGACACCAGGTTCCGGTTTGCTCCGAATGTATCCTTTTGATTTAGCAATTTTATAAATAAATATTATTATTAAACACTACACCATACCCATATTCATTCCTGAACTGGCTTGTCCTTTTCAGTGTCTCTATTGTGATCAAAAGAAGATTACTGGAAAACAACTTATACCTAAAGACAAGGAGATCATTACAACGATAGAAACATATCTTGATAGTTTCAGAAAAAAAAGAAAATATGTTGAGGTCGGTTTTTTTGGTGGGAGTTTTACAGGACTGGATAGTAAGGATCAGGAGCATTACCTTGGATTGGTGCAGCCCTATATTAATTCAGGGAAAATCAATTCCATTCGATTATCCACCAGACCGGATTATATCAATAGAGACATCCTGGAAATCCTGAAAGAATATAATGTAAATACTATTGAACTTGGAGCACAATCTACTGATGAGGAAGTCCTGATAAAAACTGGGAGAGGACATAATTCTCAGGTCATCTTTGATGCATCAAATGTGATCAAAAGATCTGGATTCAGACTTGGGTTGCAAATGATGCTGGGACTTCCTGGAGATACTTTAAATAAATCCAAAAAAACTGCACAGGATTTTATTGATCTGGGAGCAAAAGATACCCGCATATATCCAACACTCGTGATTAAAGGAACCAAACTTGAAGAACTTTATAAACTTGGGAAATACGAACCATTAACAATGGAAAAATCTGTACGATGGGCAAAGGAAATTATGTTGATGTTTGAAAGTGCTGGAGTTAAAATTATCAGGATGGGACTACATCCTTCTGATGGTTTAATGGAAGGTGGTGATCTTATTGCAGGACCCTTCCATAAATCATTTCGTGAATTGGTTCTTACAGAAATCTGGTTTGACAAACTAAAAAAACTCAAACATTCGAATGCAGAAAAAGTGACAATTTCAGTTCCACCTGAACAATTCAATTATGCAATAGGTTATAATAAAAGAAATAAAAACTATCTCCTGGAGCATTTTAAGAATGTTACATTTTTAAAAGACTTAAACCTAACAGAAAGGAACTTTCATGTTGATTATCATTGATAAAAAAATACCTTCCAAAGCAAAAGAAAAGCTGAAAGGATATGGCGAACTCCTTGAACTGGAAACAAATGGGATTGTGTATGATTCAATCTCAGGACATCCTGATATATTCTTTTGCAAGTTAGATGACTCCATTGTTTATGCCCCGAATCTTCCTGAAGAATTTGTAACTACTCTTAAGAAAAGAAATATAAATTTAATTAAAGGTGAACTGCCTTTAGGCCTGAAATACCCTGAGACAGTAAAATACAATGCAGTCTTTTCAGAAAATATACTTTATCACAATTTCAGATATACTGATTCAGTGATCACTGATAATATTGGCGATGCAGACCTGATCCATATAAACCAGGGATATGCGAGATGTAACCTTCTTCCTCTTGGAAATGATAATTTTATAACTTCAGATAAAGGAGTTGAGCGATCTCTTGAAAGATTTGATAAGAATGCATTGTATGTAAATCCTGAAGAAATAGTTCTGCCAGGGAAAAAAAATGGATTTATAGGTGGGTGCAGTGGAATATTTGATGGAAAGGTTTTTTTTATTGGATCCTTATCACATTTGAAGGATGGTGAGAAGATAAAACAATTCATAATTGAGACAGGAATGGATGTAGTTGAACTTTATGATGGAGTTTTGTTTGATGGGGGGTCAATTACTTTTGTTTAGTAATTTTTTCACCCACCCCAACCCTCCCTTCTTGAAGGGAGGGGGAAGAAATACAACTAATTATTTTAAGTGCTTTGAAATAATTAGTATTGATATTGAAAGATCTAAAAAAATATTCAAATACAACTACCAGGAAATAAAAGTGATAAACAATCATTTAACCATTATCTTGCTCCCTCCCTGCCTGTAGGGAGGGTTGGGGTGGGTAAAAATACACTTTTCACCATTCACCAATTATTCCTATTTTCGTAAAGAATTAAAAAAAATTACATCATGCTCAGAACTCATAATTGCGGCGAGTTACGCCTTACAGATAAAGGACAATCAGTTACCCTTAGTGGCTGGGTGCAACGTTCACGCGACCTTGGAGGTATGACCTTCATAGACCTTCGCGACAGATACGGCCTGACACAGCTGGTTTTCAATATGGAAACCGATGCTCAACTTTGTGAAGAAGCAAGGAAGCTGGGAAGGGAATTCGTTATTCAGATTGAAGGGGTTGTTGAAGAAAGAAGCAATAAAAACCCAAAAATGCCTACAGGTGATATAGAGATCATCGTAAATAAAATAAACATCCTGAATAAATCAAAGATCCCTCCATTTACTATTGAAGATGAGACTGATGGAGGTGACGAACTCAGAATGAAATACAGATATCTTGACCTGAGAAGAAATCCTGTTAAGGAAAATATAATGCTCAGGCACAGTATGGCTATTGAAACACGGAAATATCTGGATTCTGTCGATTTTATTGAAATCGAAACTCCTGTTCTTATAAAATCAACCCCTGAAGGTGCCAGGGATTTTGTGGTTCCTTCCAGGATGAATGAAGGACAGTTTTATGCCTTACCTCAATCACCTCAGACTTTCAAGCAGCTTCTTATGGTTGCAGGATTTGACAAATATTATCAGATAGTAAAATGCTTCCGTGATGAAGACCTGAGAGCAGACCGTCAGCCGGAATTTACTCAGATTGATTGTGAGATGGCCTTCGTTACACAGGATGACATCCTGGATACTTTTGAAGGCCTAGCAAAACATCTTTTCAGATCTATTAAAGGAATTGAAATAGATAATTTTCCACGCATGCCTTATGATGATGCCATGAAATTTTATGGAAGCGATAAGCCCGACATTCGTTTTGGAATGACATTCGTTGAGCTTAACGATGTGGCTCAAAATAAAGGATTTAAGGTATTTGATGATGCTGAATTAGTTGTTGGTATTTGTGCTGAAGGTTGTGGAGATTATTCGAGGAAACAGCTTGACAAGCTTACTGATTTTGTACGGAAACCTCAGATAGGCGCAAAAGGATTGATATATGTAAAATGCAATGAAGATGGTTCGTTTAAGTCTTCTGTAGATAAATTCTTTGACCAGGATGCACTGAAATCCTGGGCAGAAAAATTCGCTGCAAAAGCTGGAGATCTTCTGCTCATACTTGCTGGAGATGTGGAAGCTTGTAGAAAACAATTATGCGAACTTCGCCTTGAAATGGGAAGAATTCTCAAGCTCAGGAACCCTGAAGAATTCAAGCCCTTATGGGTTGTTGATTTCCCACTGTTGGAATGGAATGAAGAAAGTCAGAGGTATCATGCAATGCATCACCCATTCACTTCTCCAAAACAAGAAGACATAGGTTTCATGGGATCTGACCCGGGAAAAATAAGAGCCAACGCCTATGATATGGTTATTAACGGAGTAGAAATTGGTGGTGGCTCCATTAGAATTCACGACAGAGATCTCCAGAAACAAATGTTCAAGATACTTGGGTTTACAGATGAAGAGGCACAAAAACAATTTGGGTTCCTAATGAATGCTTTTGAATATGGTGCTCCACCTCATGGTGGTATCGCCTATGGATTAGACAGATGGGTTGCTGTATTTGCAGGACATGATTCCATTCGTGATTTCATTGCCTTCCCCAAAAACAACACAGGGAGGGATGTGATGATTGATTCACCTTCGGAGGTAAGCGAGGAACAGCTGAAGGAATTGAAACTTAAGCTGGATTTGTAATTTTTTAACCCACCCCAGCCCTCCCTACAAGCAGGGAGGGAGAAGAATAGTGTATAATTGAATTTTTTACACTTTTTATTATCAGGTAATTTATTTGTTTCCTTTTTAAGAGTAAGAATTTCATTTGTTGTTATTATTTTTTCTCTGTTATAGTGGACTTTTAATTAACTATTGGTATTAATAGTAAAAGATCTATACTATGAAATATCATGAAATTAAAAATATAACAAGAAGATTAAGAGATAATGTTACTCCAGAAGAAGAAATCTTATGGAGACATCTTAGATTACGAAAGTTAGAAGGGAGAAAATTTCTAAGGCAACATGCTATCATTTATGAATCGAGAGGTAAAGAGAACTTCTTTTTTGTACCTGATTTTTATTGTGCAAGTGAGAAGTTAGTTGTTGAACTTGATGGTAAAATTCATGAAAGACAAAAAGAAAAAGATAAACATAGGGATGAAATCTTAATAAATAAAAGATTAAGAATAATAAGAATTAAGAATGAAGAATTACAGGATATTTCAAAAGTACTAAACAAAATCAAATCCCATTTTACCAACAATGATTGATATCTGCATTTCTTCTCCCTCCCTACCTGTAGGGAGGGCCGGGGTGGGTATATTTACTTCATCAACACCTCAACAGCCTTCTCAAGTTGCTCATCCCTACCAGTTATTACAATGGATGGGGTCTGTGATACTTTATAATCAGGCTCTAATTGTTTGTTCTCTAAATATTCACCATCAAGATTCTTTACTCCTATTTGTGGAATTCCGAAATACAGTGTGTTATCCTGTAGAGTTTCCCACCAGACTGCTGTCATAGTACCGGGTACAGGCATTCCAACCAATGGGCCTATCCCCAGTGTTTTGTAAGCAAACGGGAAACCATGGGCATCAGAGTAATTGCTTTCGCTTATTAAAACTGCGGATGGTTTTACCCATTTATTAAATGGCTCATGTCCGTAGTATTTACCTCTTGGGTAAAATTCAGCGTATTTTTTACCATTCAGCATTGTTGCAAGGTCATCATGTAGCCATCCACCACCATTAAAACGGGTATCAACAATCAGTGCTTCTTTATCGAAATTCCTGCCCAAAACTTCTGAATAGAACTCCCTGAAGCTTCCGCTACCCATGCTTCTTACATGAACATAACCTATCTTTCCTCCTGATAAACTATCAGTTAACTCACGCATGGTTTTCACCCAACGGTAATAAAGTAATCCCGATTGAGCCCCACGGCTTATTGGTTTGATGGTAATATCCCACCTTTCTTTAGTTTCAGGATCATACATAGAAAGCAAGGTCACCTTCCCTGATTTATGATTTAATAAAGGATAATAATCCATTCCCTCAATTATTTCAACACCATCGATCTTTTCAATGATATTGCCCTGAGCAATCTTTATATCCGCCTTATCCAATGGACCCTTTTCCAGGATTTCCAGGATTTTGATACCCTCATCATTATTGGTCATATCAACAAGAGCACCTAAAGCCGCTGTTCTATCCCCATTCGGATCATTAAACCTGTATCCTGATCCTGTATGAGATGCATTCAACTCGCCTAACATTTCACTAAGTAAATCTGCAAAATCCTGGTTATTATTTATATATGGCAGGAATTTTGAATATTCCTCTTTATAAAGATCCCAGTCAACACCATGTAAATCTGGATTATAAAACTTCTTATCAACTTGCCTCCAAACATGCTCAAACATGTATTCTTTTTCTTCAGGTTTATTCAAATAGAATTCTGCCTTGAAAGAAACATTTTCTTTCTTATTATCTTTCACACTAATCTTCATTACTTTGCCACCGGTGAAAACAAATAGATTTTCACCCTTTTTATCCATTTTCAAACCTCCACCACCACTGTTCAGTTTCTGTACCAACTTGGTTTCTTTTTTTTCAAAATCATGTTTCCACAGGTCAAACCCTTTTTCAAAACGTGCTAAATAAAACAGTTTTTTTCCATCAGGAGTAAGGACTGCATCAGACAGGCTTGAAGAATGAATAGTCAATCTCATCTTTCTTTCATCCAGCTTATCAAGATCAATCTTTATCAGCTTAACTTCTTCTTTATCTTCATCACTTTTGCCTTTTTCCTTTTTACTTTTGTCTTTATCATCCTTGCTATCCTCATCAGTATCTTTATCCTTCTTCTCTGCTAATTCCTTCTCTTCCTTCGATAGTCTGAATTTATCATATGCTTCCTGTGTGAAAAACATCCCATAGACATCCCTATGCGATCCCCAGCTCCCATGGCTACGATATCCGTTTCTATCAGAAAACCAGATCATCATTTCTCCATCCATCATCCATTTCGGACGGCTATCGCCATAACCACTTTTGGTGAGGTTATGAATTTCCTTTTTCCCATCTGAATCAACCAATGCAACATCATCAATAAAAGCAACATTAGGAGAGAATTGTACCAGGAACCACTTTCCATCAGGAGACCATTCATACCATTGGTCTCCATCAGCATAAGAATAATTATATTTCTCATCCAGGATGGTTCTCACTTTTCCTGATTCTAGATTTACAACTTTAAGTACTTCACGTTCTTCCAGGAAGGCAACTTCTTTTCCATCAGGAGAATATTCAGCTTGGAATTCTTCTGCATCTGTTGCAATTACTATACTTTCTTTCAGAAGAGTTGAGTTGGCAAAATTGGGTTCCTCATCGCGAACAATCTCAGTCTGGTATACGTTCCAGCTGCCGTCACGCTCAGATGCGTATAAAATACTTCTGCCATCAGGACTAAAACTCACTGACCTTTCCTGTTCCGGAGTATTCGTTATTCTTTTTGTCGTATTGTATTTTGTTGAAGTAACAAATACTTCTCCTCTGATAATTAGTGCTACTTCAGATCCATCAGAAGAAATATCCATATCTCGTGCACCATTACTTTTCTTGACAAACTCTATAGGATTTTCTCTTTCATCATTCAGGATAGTAATATTTACTTTTTGAGGTTCACCATCAGGGTCTTGAGTATAGATCTCACCATCATAAGTATAACATAGTCTTCCTGCATCAGAAATTGTAAGGAATCTTACAGGGTGAAGATCAAAATCTGTTATCTGAACCTCATTGCTTCCATCATCATCCATACAGAATACATTAAAGCTTCCGGACCTTTCACTTAAGAAATAGACCTGATCTTCATCAGGACTGAAAACAGGATTCCTGTCTTCTCCTTCAAAAGAAGAAATCTTCGTATGCTGTCCGGATTCTTTATCATAGATCCAAACATCCCTTGTAACTGATGAAGTATGATGTTTTCTATAACTATTTTCATAGCCTTTTATATCATGATAAAGTATTGTGTTGCCATTGTTACTGATCTGTGTACCAAGAGCTGATGTTGGTAAAACCTGTAAAGTCCTTCCTCCATCAACAGGGACTTTATAAAGTTCAGAAAA
>CAZDWF010000088.1:0-15347 GCA_964508895.1 uncultured Bacteroidales bacterium | reverse complement strand
CTCTAATGAAATAGAATCCTTTTGCAAGATTAGAGGTATTAACATTGATGGTTTGTAGTGAGGTTTCATCAATTTTTCTTACTAATTCACCACTAATGTTAATAATTTCAATAGTGTTTATACCGCTTAAGTTAGCAATGGTAAGTTTATCATTAACCGGATTAGGATAAACAGCAATTGTGTTTAGGTTTGTTTCGTCAATTCCTGTAATGCTAAGAGGTACAGTAAAGTCGACACAGTTAAGCTGAAGGTCAAAATCTTTACCTTCTCCAGCAGACCAATCACCGGCGTTAAAAACGCAGTTGATAGCTTCCACAACTTCTCCAGCAGCTATACCGTAGAAGTCAGCCGGGATATATGTAACAGACCATTTGAATACATCTGGCTGTCCAATTGGAATTGTGAAGTCAGTACAGTTACCTTGATCATCAAAGTCTTTACCTTCACCAAGTGACCAGTCACCACCGTTGAATACACAGTTAATTGCTGTTACTGTGTCAGTTGCAGTTGTACCATAGAAGTCTTTTGGTATAATTGTAATTGACCATGTTGAGTCACCATTGTATGTAAGCATTGGTTTTTGACCATTAGCTCCAAGACCGTCAAAGTTAATTACATTTTGCCATGCTGAACCGTTAACAGTTACACCTGAGTGAATTTTAACAGAATCTGCATTTAACAATGCATCGACAGGACAAGATTTCTTTGCATCAAGTGTGATTGTAATACTTGAGTCGACTGTTGCATTGGCAGGTGTGATAGTTATTGCCATTGGAAATCCAGGTCCAACTCTCACAAGTTTTGGTTGCTGTCCGTTAACACCAAGTTGATCAAAACCAACAACAAGTTGCCATGGGCTTCCAGCAATAGTAACACCTGAATGAATCATTACTGAGTCTGCATGGAATAATCCACCAACAGGACAGGATTTAGTTGCATCTAAAGTAAGAGTAAGCGATTCATATGCTGTTGGAGCCGGTGGATCTAAGGTTATTGCAGCAGGCATTTGTGAGAATGCAACACTGCCAAATAATAAGAAAGCAATAAAAATGGTAATTTTTTTCATGAGTATAATTTTAATTAATAAATCGGTTAAATTTAATTTTCGTTTCAAAGTTAGTTTAAATTGCCCAATAATAAAAATTTTCAAATCATTTTACAAATTAAGAAAGATACTCACTTCCTTAAAATGTTTTATAATAAAGAAGTGAGTAATATCTTGATAGGTTGTTAATTAGGTTTAATTGTATACTTCATTTTTTGCATGTTTACTTCAATTATATACTGACCGGGTGATCCTGGAACAGGAATTTCCGGAGGATCAGCAACAGTTTCATTTGGTCTGTATGAAAGAGTACCTCCGTTAAATCCTCCATTATATGATCCCCACTGAGGCGCCCATTCACCGTTTACTTCAAGAAACTTAAGACCACCTGAGGCTTTAAGATCAGTAACGAGGCTAAACTTGGTTAATGTATCAGGATCCTGGATGAAAGGAATTCCCTGGTCATTGTTCCATCCTGCATTACAACCTGCACCTACCAGGAATAAATCTCCTGAAGTAAGTATGGTTTCATAAGTTAAACCAATAGTGTCTGCAACAATGTAGTAGTTACCTTCTATGTCACCGACAGGAATTGCATCAGGATCCGGAATCGTTTCATTTGGACGATAGATCAATGGTCCTGCTTCAGGTAAACCTGTTGCATCAGTACCCCATTGAGGGGCCCATTGTGTCAGTACTGATATAAATTTAATATACTGACCATCTCCAGGAGTCAGGTGATCTACAATAGCGTATTTAGCATCTTCAAGATGAGTCATCTTTAAAGCCTTGGCATTATCCCAACCCACCGTTGTACCTGATCCAAGCAAATATATTGCTTTGACTTCAACTGCATCTTCATAAGGTGTAATAGTTAAACCGATTACATCTGAATAGAGGTCAGGATAATAAGTGTTAGAGTTAATGTAAGAATATAGCCTTAAAGAATATGTGTTAGCGACATTAAATTTAGCACCCATGCCAAGTAGAATATTATTCAGTACACCAATTGTTGTATTATGACTAAAGGAGGTAGTTGTAGTAATATTACTTGGATTCTTAAAGTTGCTATCGGCAAAGTCAATCTGAAGTGTATATACTGTGTTTACAAGTTGACTGTAATTGTATTGGTTCTCAGACCATTCAAATGTAAATGGAACATCTGCACTGTCTTTAACAAGAATAACAGTAGCCCCATTTTGAGGATTTGATATGGATCCTATAATGGTTTGGCTCATATCCAGGACAGGATCCTTATCATCTTTCTTACATGAAAAAAGAATCCCAAGTCCAAGTATTAGTAGTAAAATATATTTGATGTTTTTCATATTCCAAAAATTTAAATTTTAATAACCAGGGTTTTGAACTAAATTAGGATTTGCAGTAAGGTCTGAAGCCGGAATAGGGAAGAGATTATATTTATCTGCAGTTCCTATACCATCCTGAACTTTACCTTTCCATGGCCAAACATATGTGTCACTGGTAAATAGTCCGTATCTTATCAGGTCGGTTCTTCTGTGGCATTCCCAGTAAAGCTCACGAGCTCTTTCATCCAGGATGAAAGCCAGGTCAATACTATTTACAGTTGTAGCACCTGCACGTGTACGAAGGTTGTTCACATAAGTTAATGCATCTCCCTGGTTGCCTCCGGCACCACCTTTGTGAGTTGCTTCTGCATACATTAAATACACATCGGCAAGCCTGAACATTGGAAAGTCAGTATCAACAAATTCAAGGCTGCTGCCATCATCGCCATTCATAGTTTTATTGGTCCATTTTGAAATTGCATATCCCTGTTGGAAATCTGCAATATCATCAATTTCCAGGGTCTGATCTGTTGTAAAGAACATTGCCCTTTTATCTGCTGTGCCTGTGGCATCAGGGAATTTATCGACGAGTGCGCTGGTAGTCCGTAAACCTCCCCAGCCACCTGAGACACCATAATCCGAAGGTGTCATTTCTCCTCCAATCGCTGCGTGTATGATAAAATCAGTTCCGCCATAAGTGGTTGTATAGATCCCATCAAAGTTAACACTGAAAATAACCTCATTGTTATATGCCGGACCGTTATCAGCAACAAAAAGATTTTTATATTCCGGAACGAGTGTATATCCGGCGTTGATAATTTTGTTACAATATGTAATACACTGATCGTATTTTGGCTGTCCGATATAAACTTCTGCGTTCAAATAAATCTTTGCAAGCAACATCCAGGCAGCACCTTTATCAGCTCTGCCAAATTCATTTGCACGTGCATCAATCATAATGTTTTCAAGTTCAAGCAATTCACTTTCAATATATGCGAACAAGCTTGCGCGATTGCTTTGTGGAGGGAAGAAAAATCCTACTTCATCCTCCTCGGTAACAAAAGGTACATTTGCAAACAGATCCATAGCATGCCAATAGCTTAGAGCCCTTAGCCAGCGTGCTTCAGCCCTGTAGAAGCCTATTTTTGTTCTCAGGTCTCCGCTCACATTTCTATCGTTGAGTTTTTCTTCAGTGGTTTCTCTAATGAACTCATTACAAGCTGCAATCTGGTAAAAAATCCTGTAATAGAATGCTGTAATGAAAACATCACTCGATCCCCATGATTGATAATGGAAATCTTTGATGGTCTGGTCGTTCCATCCAACTACTGCCTCTTCGGTAGGAAATTCCTGGTGATACCAGTATCCACGTAAATACTGTCCGAAACCTTCATCAATACCACTTATGTCAGCCATTCCAGCGGGTCCTTCCTGGCCGGAAATGGCAAGTCCTGCATACAATTTTGCAAGAATATAATCATAGTTTTCAGGATCATCGAAAACTGAAGCAGCAGTGATAACATCTTTATCAAGTGGCTTAGTATCCAGATCCTTGCTACAGGAAGTTCCTATTAGAAGTATTCCTGCAAAAATCAATAATTTATATATAATATTTTTCATTTTATTTTCTTTTTATGTTAAAACTGAAGGTTTACCCCAAGAACAAAAGTTCTGGGCCTGGGATATACATTATTATCAATTCCACCGAATATTTCAGGATCGAGTCCCTTGTATTTGGAGATAATGAATGCATTATTAACAGTAAAGCTTAAACGAAGACTTGTGGTTTCATTTATTAACTTTTCGAAATTATAGCCCAGTGAGATATAATCCATTCTGAAGAAGGATCCATCCTGGATATAGTAATCAGATAAATACTGTGCACTTTCAAAATCCGTGTCAGTAACATCTGATGTAATATTACTCAAATAAGGTCCTTCTGAGCGATATAGCCTTTCGTAATTAGCATTGTTTGATTCCACATTATTATATACGTAGTTGCCAAACTGTGCACGGCCAGAGAAAGAAAAATCCCAGCTTTTATAGATGAATTTGGATGATAAACCAATGGTGAAATCCGGATGTGGACTCTTATAATGATATCTGTCGTCATCAGTGATTTCCCCATCTCCATTCCTGTCAACATACACTCCTTCAATTGGTTTCCCGTTTTCATCATAAACCTGTTCATAAACAAAATATGAAAAAGATGGGTAACCCACGCTGTGCATTTGAACTTTGTTTCCAACGCCACCACCAATGTTACCCACAGGAGAACCCAGGTAGCTACTATCGCTGCTGGCAGTTAGTTTAGTGATCTCGTTTCTGTTAAGAGTTGCATTAAATCCAATTTCCCATAAGATATCTGGTCTTACGTACGGACGAGTGAAGATAGAGAACTCAATACCCTTGTTTTCCATATCTCCAATATTCGTTAATATTTCATTGGTGAGGTTTGTCCCTGCGGGAACAGGTATGATATTCAATAAGTCTGTAGTTTTTCTGTAGTATACATCAACAGATCCGTAATATCTGTTATCAGCAAAACCGAAATCCAGGCCTGCATTATAAGTTGAAGTTTCTTCCCACTTAATATTGGCATCGTAACCTTCAGGTCTTAATGTACGATAAAATACATTGCCCATTTGATAATATGCTCCTGCTCTGTTAAACGTATATCTGGCCAGGTATGGGTAATTTCCTTCACCAATATTTTGCTGACCGGTTACACCATAACTTAATCTAAGTTTTAGCTGCGACAGGATCTCCAGGTTTTTCATGAATCCTTCTTTATGGATCTTCCATGCTAAAGCTGCAGAAGGGAACCAGCCCTGACGATTCTCTTTTGAGAACCTGGATGTATTATCATTTCTTAACGTAAGAGTCAGTATATATTTATCCATGAAAGTATAGTTGAGTCTTCCGAAATATGATAATAAATAATACTCAGTTGGATCATCAATAGTATCAGTTAATTCTGGAGTTTTAACAAAGTTTGAGTTTATAGAATAGTTCTTTCTGTAATTATGCTGCCATGAATAACCAGCCATAAAGTCTATTTTACTATTAATAGAGTTAATATCTTTTACATAATTCAGGTAAAATTCCAGTAGTTCATTTCTCTTTTCCTGCTCATATTTGTTATTAGTACCACCTCCATGTTGTGGATCGTAATTAAAAGCAGCTGTTGTATCAATTAATACTGTTCCATCAGCCTTTGAATAATCCATACCCAGATTCAGCTTAGCTCTTAATTCAGGAAGCCAGTGAAGTTTATAGTCAAGTATTGCACTTCCAATAAAACGATTAACATTTGATTTGTCTTCTCTTTGCTCCAATAAAGCAACAGGATTGGGTGAATAAGGAATTGGGTTACCATCATTTTCTTTCCAGAAGTAATAACCTCCAAACCTTTCATTCCCATCCTTAACAGCTTGCGTAGGATCAAACTGAATTGCAGCTCCAATAGCACCTCGATCAGCAAATCTATTGTTAACATGCATATAGTTTGCATTAGCATTTACACTTAAATGGTCATCAAGAAATGTTGGATTTAAATTTAAGCCCAGAGTAGTTCTCTTCATGTTATCAGTTTTTAGGATACCATTCTTATCGTCGTAACCTAAAGAGAACCTATATGGCAGAAAGGCTGCTTTTCCTGAAAGAGCAATATAATGACCCATCCCGCCAGCAGGCCTGAATATTTTATCCTGCCAGTCCATACTTGCATCACCCATCATGTTAACACGGTTTGGATGTTTTTCATGAATCAGTTCTTTATACTCGTTTGCAGTAAATACACTCTTAGTTCTGGTAGGTGTACTTAATGAGAAATTCCCTGAATATTCAAAATGCATAGGAAATTTCTTCCCAGTTCCATCTGCCTTAGCTTTCTTTGTTGTAACAATTATAACACCATTAGAAGCTCTGGATCCATAAATGGCTGTTGCAGAGGCATCTTTTAGTATTGAAATGCTTTCAATGTCGTTAGGGTTAATAGCATTCAATGGGTTTCTCATTCCGGAAATCCCATCACTTTCAACAGGTACACCATCAATAACCACCAATGGATCATTAATAGCCTGCAATGAAGAACCTCCCCTGATCCTTATTGTTGCTCCTTCTCCGGGTGCACCACCACCATCTGTAATTTGCACACCTGCCACTTTACCAGAAATAAGCTGGGTAGGTGAGGTGATAGCTCCTGTGTTAAAATCTTTTGTGCCTAAAGCTGTAACAGAACCCGTAGCATCATCTTTTTTCTGTTCGCCGTATCCGATCACAATAAATTCATCCAGGGCTGTTGCAGTAGGTTCCAGCCTGATGTCAAAAGTTGTGTTAGGTTGAACTATGAATTCTTGAGGATTGTAACCAATAAAGGATACTCTTAAGCTTGCATCAGGTTCAACCATGATACTGTATTTACCATTGATATCAGTAACAGTACCAATTGTCGTTCCTACAATAAGAATTGTAGCTCCAGGAAGAGTGTTGCCGTCATTGGCATCATATACGGTTCCTTTAACCATGCCTTCCTGGCTGAATGCCGCCTGCGTAATAAATAGTATCACAGATAGCATCAGTAATAATTTAGTAGTAAATCGTTGATTCATAAATCTGATGTTTTGGTTAGAAAATTAATTTTGGACAACAATAATACTGTTTTTTTTGCGAGGATGCAAATAGTATAGCACTTGATTTGATTGATTTGTGTGATTTCAATAAATAAAAACGATTAAGTATTAATGCACTTGATTCTTGAAAATTAACAGAGATTTCACAATTAATTTTCAGATATTTATCTTTTATTTTTTAATTGTGTAAATAATTAATTCAACATGAGAACAATTGCGATAATCTATTTTATTGGTATCTCTTTCTTACTGAGCTTTATAAATACTATAGGGCAGGATGTTATTGAAAGAATTGAACCTCCATTCTGGTGGGTGGATATGAACAATCAGGAGCTTCAGTTGATGGTTTATGGTGAGAATATTTCGTCATATAATCCTTCATTAAATCATGAGGGTGTATCAATAGAAAGAATTCATAAACTTAAATCGCCAAATTATCTCTTTGTTGATCTTATTGTGTCTGAAAATACAAAAGCAGGAAGTTTTAATTTAGTGTTTCAGAATGAAGCTAATCAGAAGCTAATTTATAAGTATACTTTATTTAGTCGTGATAAGAACTCTGCCGGAAGAAAAGGTTTTGATGCCTCAGATGTAATTTATTTAATTACACCTGATCGTTATGTAAATGGTGATCCTGGCAATGATTCAAATGAAAACCTTATAGAAAATCCAAATCGTTCTGATCCAAATGGTAGACATGGTGGTGACCTGCAAGGTGTGACTAATAGTCTTGATTATATACAGGATATGGGCTTTACAGCTATCTGGCTTAATCCTGTTCTGGAAAATAATCAGCATAAGTTTTCATATCATGGGTATTCAATTACTGATTTTTATTGTATTGATAAAAGATTTGGTAGCAATGAAGATTTTAAGGAGATGGTAGCCATAGCCAGGGATAAAGATATAAAAGTGATTATGGATATGATAGTGAACCATTGTGGTTCAAACCATTGGTGGATGAAAGATCTGCCCACAGATAACTGGTTAAATTTTCAGGATGATTTTGAGTATACAACACACCTTCGTGAAACCATCCAGGATCCATATGCTTCTGAATGGGATAAGAGATTGCATGCCGATGGCTGGTTTACAACTACTATGCCTGATATGAACCAGAGGAATGAATTACTTGCAAGATATCTTATTCAAAACACTATCTGGTGGATTGAATATTCAGGGCTCAGCGGAATTCGGATGGATACTTATCCATATTCTGATAAAAATTTTATGGCTGAATGGACAAGAACAGTGATGGAAGAATATCCCGATTTTAATATAGTAGGAGAGGAGTGGTCATTAAACCCATCAATTATTGCCTTCTGGCAAAAGGGCAAAGTGAATCCTAATGGATATACTTCTGAATTGCCTGCCTTAATGGATTTCCCTATGCAAAATGCTGTTGTTGAAGCTATGAATGAAGATGATAAGGATTGGGGAAATGGTGTGATAAAACTATACACAATCCTTGCCAATGATTTTGTATATGCAAATCCGGGGAATCTTGTTGTTTTCCCTGATAATCATGACATGAGCAGAATATTTACGCAGCTCAATGAAGATTATGACCTCTTTAAAATGACAATGATGTATTTTGCAGTAACTCGTGGCATACCACAGATTTATTACGGTACAGAGATACTTATGAAAAACCCCGGAACAACTGATCATGGAATTATCAGATCAGATTTTCCTGGTGGATGGGAGGGAGACAAGAAAGATGCATTTTCACAAAAAGGTCTATCCAGACAGGAAAAGGAAGCACAGGATTTTATGAAGAAACTGCTGAACTGGAGAAAAGATCAGAATGTTATTCATAATGGCGAACTATTGCATTTTGCACCTACTTTTGGATATCCTGTTTATACATTGTTCAGATATAATGATGAAAAGATCATAATGTTGGCAATTAATAAGAGCGAACATGATATAGAGCTGGATCTGGAAAAATATCGAGAAGAAATGATAGGGGATGTAAAATCAGCGAAAGATGTAATCACTGAGAAGATCATTATATTTGCAGATGATAAATTGCCGGTTAAAGGAAGATCTGCAGTCTTGTTGGAAATTGAAAAATAGACTCATTTTATATAAATGATATACCGACCATTAACCGAATTTCTTGAAATTGTCAAGAACAAACCTGATGAAATCCCTCACGAAAGGAAAGCCAGCTTAAGAAATATCTCTGAGTATATTTCTGTGAAAATGCAATCTCAGGATTCTGTAAACCTTATATTTATTTGCACTCATAATTCAAGAAGAAGTATCATGGCTCAGTTATGGGCGCAGCTTATTGCAGCTTATTATAAGATTTCAAATGTTAATTGTTTCTCAGGAGGCACTCAGGTGACATCATTTAATGATAATGCTGTGGCAGTTCTGATAAATGCAGGATTTAATATCACATTGCAAAAGCAGGGAGAAAATCCTGTTTATAATGTTATGTATGCCACAGATATGGATCCAATTATTGTTTTTTCAAAACAATTTACTGGTGATCCCAACCCAAAAGAAAAATTTATAGCAATATTGACCTGTTCTGATGCAGATAATGCTTGTCCATTTGTTCCGAGTGCTGATGTAAGAATCTCTATTCCTTATGAAGATCCTAAAGAAGCTGACGGTACTGATAATCAGGATGAGAAGTATAATGATGTGTCCAGGCAGATCTGTCGCGAGATAATGTTTGTTTTTTCATTACTTGAAAGTAAATTCTAAGCTCTTTACATTTCTTATTTTTGTTTAGATTTGTGTTATTGTTAATTTAAAAATGTTTATTAAATGCGGAATTCAATTATTGTTTTAATTCTGGTTGGTTTAATGTTTTCTTGTGGAGAAAGACGTGAGGCGATAAGTATAATGAAGAAGTCTATTAGAAATCTTGATACTGTCGAATCAGTATATTACAAACAGTTGCATAGCAGGAATTTTGTCGCAGATCCAGACTATATCACTGAAAGCTCACGGGAATATTATATCGACCGACTCCCTAAAGATGCCTTGGCAGGGGCGAAAGTTCATATTTTTTACAAGCTTAATGATATTGTTGCAAACCAGGATATTTATGATGGTTATAAACTGATAAGGAAAAATAACAATTATAATTACGCTGCTGTTTACGACTATAAGAAGTATCCTGAACTAAGGGAAGATAACGACTACTGGAACAAATATACTCCTGAAAATATCAGGCGGGTTTTAAAAGCCATTATCAAAAACCGAAATGAAATAGACATAGAAATGATAAAACTTGACACAGCATATGTTGAGGATTTTACTGCGCTTAGGTTTTTATTGGATAATCTCACCATAAAGCCCGGAGCAAAAGAAGTGATTCAGGCCTATCCGGGTTATATTTCAACTTTTGATATTTACTTTGATAATAAAAACTATTTCCCCAGGAAAATACGAATTGAATGGTTTCATAAATCCGATACAGCTAAAGTACTTTTCTATGACGAATTCAACTATGGGATGAAGTTTAATTATATGATAGTGGACAGTATGTTCCATACCAGGTCATATGTATTGCAAGGATATGAGGTAGGGGAGATGAAACCGTAGATTATTAATAATTGATTTAGCGATTTGTGATTATAGGATATTTTATTTCTTGAACTCTTGAACCTGGCGATTCCACTAAGGTGGGATTTCGCTCAACTTGTAACTTGCGACTTGCATCTTATTAAAAGAACTTAACATTGCACAATATGAATATTCTTACCGACTATCCCGACATCATCAAAAATCTTCCTGAAATTGATATTAACCTGCCCGGTATAAAAGGATATTTAATGCAGGGGTCTGATAATCAGATTGCTTTCTTTGAACTGCATCCAACTGCGGATATTCCTTTACATTCTCATGGTGCACAATGGGGAATAGTTGTAGAGGGTGAAATGGAGCTGACGATTGATGGCGTAAGCAGGACATACAAAAAAGGAGATAGCTATTTTATTGAAGCAGGGAAGGTGCATGCAGCGGTTTTTAAGGAAAAGACCTTTGCTATTGACTTCTTCGAAGACAAAAACAGGTATACTGTTAAGGAATAGATGCCGGATACTGGATGCCGGATACCAGATGCCGGATACCAGATGCCGGATACTGGATGCCGGATACCAGATGCCGGATACCAGATGCCGGATACTGGATGCCGGATACTGGATGCCGGATACCAGATGCCGGATACCAGATGCCGGATACCAGATGCCGGATACCTGTATCCAATAACAGATCAACATGAAAATAAAACCAATAGGTTCAATCAGAACAGATAACCTTTTAAAGGAGGGAACTCCAATCCAGGCTTCATTTGCAAAGGATAAACAGGGTATTGTTGAGTTAAAAGAGGAATTTATTCCTGGATTGAAGGATCTGGAAGGCTTTTCTCATATTATCCTGCTTTATTATTTTGACAGGCATGATGACTATAAGCTTGAAGTAAAACCTTATCTTGATGATGAGTTTCATGGTGTTTTTGCTACACGGGCTCCTAAACGTCCTAACCAGATTGGATTATCAGTTGTGCAAATCCTGGAAATTAATGAAAATAAAATTGAATTCATGGGTGCTGATATGCTGGATAATACACCATTACTGGACATCAAACCTTATGTACCTGAATTTGATAATCCCGGGAAAGTTAATACAGGATGGTATAAACCCAATATTGATAAAAGGAATAAATTAGCTGACGATAGATTTTAAAATAGCAATATGGAAAAGTACAGGGCCTTAATTGCAAGGGAAAACAGCAATGGTTGTTTTACTCATAGTATAGAAGAAAGAAACATTAATGAGCTTCCTGAAAATGATGTTTTGATAAAAGTGCATTATTCCGGGTTGAATTATAAAGATGCTTTATCCTCATCAGGAAATAAGGGTGTAACACGAAATTATCCTCACCAGCCCGGAATAGATGCTTCGGGGATAGTTGTGGAAAGTAAGTCTGAACAATTCAAAGATGGTGATGAGGTGCTTGTTACAGGCTACGATATGGGTATGAATACAGCAGGAGGCTTTGGTGAATACATCAGGGTGCCTGCTGGATGGGTAGTACCTCGTCCGGAAAAACTGAACTTAAAAGAATGTATGATCTATGGTACTGCAGGATTTACAGTGGCACTTGGAATAGAAAAAATGCTAAGGATGGGACAAAAGCCTGAAGATGGTGAAATAGTTGTTACCGGTGCATCAGGAGGTGTGGGTAGCATTGCGGTCGGGGTTTTTGCAAAGCTTGGCTTTGATGTTATTGCTTCTACTGGAAAAGAAAATGCTCATGATTTTCTAAGGAAACTTGGAGCAATTAAAATTGTGGGTAGAGATGAGGTAACCGATGATTCAGGAAAACCTCTGATAAAACCTAAATGGGCAGGTGCGTATGATACCGTTGGAGGAAATATCCTGGAAACAGTCATCAAGGCAACGAAAGTTCACGGTAGCATTGCCACCTGTGGTAATGCACTTTCTTATAAACTAAATACAACAGTTTTCCCATTTATCCTTAATGGAGTGAATTTGCTTGGGGTGAATTCTGCAACAGCTCCAATGGATCTCAGATCAGATCTATGGGATAAGCTTGCCAATGACTGGCGCATGGAAGGATTACATGATATTCCTGTTTATATTACACTCGATGAATTGAGTAGTAATATTGATAAGATATTGAAGGGGAGTATTATAGGGAGGTGTGTGGTTAAGGTGAATAGTGAACAGTGAACAGTGAAACGTGAACGATAACGAAAAACATTGACTTCATCTGTGGTAAATAAATTTTCATTGTTGTGATCCTCTCAAATGCCCTGCAACTTCCACGCATGCATGGCATGCAATACACTCTTCGGTAACCTTATATGTTTTCATGTTTATTTTATTTCCCAGTTTAATAATCGTTTTTCTCCTTTAATCTCCTGAATTTTAGATATCTCTTGCGAGACTTCCAGTACCCCTTTGTAATTTTTATTATCATCCCTGACAGCAAAATATTGTATCAGAACGAATTTGGGCCCCATTTTAATCCAAAAAGATGCATCATCTTTTTCACCTGTTTTAAAAGCATCAACAATTTGTTCTACCACATGCACACTTTCGTGAGGGTGGCAATTTTGTACTTTTCTCCCGATGATACTAATTGAACGTGGAAATACCCTCTCTTTTGGTGATGAAAAATATTTTACTTCATCGTTTTCGTCAACATAAGTAATATCAACAGGTAAATGCTTGAAGATCAGTTCAAGTTGCTCAATGTTTAGCTCTCCGGTGCTCAATTTAATTTTATTAGAAACATCAGTTGAATTATTGCTTTTAATTACCGTAGACACATCTATGGGTGTAATTTCTGAAAAAGCCAGTTTAAAATTACTCAGTTGTTGACGCATTGTTTCAAAAATCTCCGCATTAAGTGTCTCATGAATAATAGGAAATAAAATATTTTGTTCACGAAAAATAAGAGTATTGATATTAAAGAATACTTTACTGCTTATTCTATTGAATAGTTTTAAATCAAATTTTTCATCTTCTAAAATATCTATTGTCTTGCTGATGTTTTGTTTTACATCATCTTGAAACGACCACATGATTTTAAGACATTGATGATGCTCCCATTTTTTTTCTATTTCCGGGAAGATAATATTTTGCAGGACAACATAATGTTCAGTGAAGTTTCTTAAACTGGAAAATTTTTTGATCAGGGCCTCACGAATTTGTGTTGAAACAGTCTTGTTAATTTGTCTTATCAGAGGTTTGATTTCATCAAGACGCTTCAGTACATTTTTATTGTCTGACAGTAAAATATTTAGAATTGAATTATGAGGATAATCAGGTTTAGGCAAACCGCTAAGGTTTTTATATAAAATGTTGAAAAGTTTACTTGAAGCCGTTTTAATATCTTCAATTGGGAATTCCTCATTGAAAAGATTATCAAAAAGGGGCAGCATATCCTTTGGGAAAAAAGTAGTTTCCAGTATCTTATACTTTTTCAGGAGCTCTGTTCCGCTTTCTCCATTTATCAAACCTCTGGAATAGTTTGTTAATATTTGGAGGCGATGTTTATGGTTTTCTGTAAATTCTGACATTTTGTTTTTGGGTATCTTCAAATAATTACCATGTTTAATATCATTATTAATGTGCCTTAATAAACACAACGGATTTCAGTTTCAAATTTGTAGTACCGTTGTTAGCAGTATGCCTGTTTAAATTTAGTCGTTTCTGCCGATGACCTATTTTTGTTCTTTGCACATGTTTTATCTGTTGTGTTTCTCTACAATTTCAGGTAGTTTTTTTTTGTATTCTTCGGCGTTCCATGTCATCCCCCACATGTGTAAATAGTCTTGAATTGGTCCAAGTCCCACTTCTTTGCGTCTTTTATCAACATTGTCAGGATCAATTAGTGGAGCTACATAATAATCACCTGTTTCTTGGTCTTGTCCTATTTGACTACCGTAAATTTGTTTTTCTCCTTTTCCCAGAGCTACTCTATCCTCAAGCAAGGCTAAATGAGCTGCATGTGCATCACCTTTTTTCATGGCTTCACGCATCATAGGTAAGTATTTTTCTTGTGTTTCAGGATAAGAATGTTGGATTACTAAAAATATAGTTAAGTTTCCCTCATTTCCAATAATGTCTGCTCCTAACCAACCATGTTCATCAAGGATATTTATAACCTTGACAACGTTAATTGAATCCTGTACTTGTATAATTTTCACATATGCTTTCATTTCTTCGGATTCCCAGCCATATTCTTCCTTAATTTCTTCAGCCTTTAATCTGTACCCTTGGTCTTTTTGGTAAATTGTGTCAAGTATTGCCACAAGTTGTTCGTTAAAATTCTCCCTATTGGACTTTATAATACTAATAACTTTATTCCATCTTTCATCGGTATATAATGAGTTCAAATCCGAATCGGTTGATATGTATTCGATATCTGTGTAATTTCCAAGTTCTACTATCTTGAATAGTTGAATATATGAAGAGTCAGGTTGATTTGCCAGAGCCCAGGAGCATGCTGCATTGTATCTGTCATCCAAAGTTCCGCCATAAGCGGCAAATGCTTCTGAATACTTCTGTCCCGATTTCAAGTATTCTTCACCTTCATAAAGTTCCCACGCTTCATCGATTAGTTCTGAATATTTACTGTATTGTCCAAAAGAAAAGTTAATAATCAGAATTCCAATAATTGTCAGGAATGTTGTTTTCTTCATTTTCATCTTTTTAAATATCACTACTTGAAATACGAATATAAGTTAAATGTGTGCTACCGGTTAGTGTAAACGCCTGTGCGACCGCAGGGAGCATGGTCGTTATACACATCCTAAGTTTACAATCTCTTATTTTTATTTATTAATCAGAAAGAACGAAAGA
>CAZDWF010000087.1:0-15737 GCA_964508895.1 uncultured Bacteroidales bacterium | reverse complement strand
TATCCATTATTCCAAAACTTACAGGACTATCAAAATTTCTATTTCTTTTATCAATATCTTCTGATAATCTATTTATATATTTTCCATTCTGTAAGCTTTTGCCATTTTTTTTGTTTAGTTATATATTCTGGAATTGAATCAACTACTGCTTTAATTTTTATTTTTTTATCAATATTAATATTATTCTCCACACTTACTCTCTCAAATTTCTTTATATATTTACAACAATAAACCAAACAACTATGATAGGTGATAAGATTTACAATGAAGATGGCGTTTTAAAAGTTCCTGATTTCCCAATTATTCCATTTATTAAAGGCGATGGAACTGGTCCTGATATATGGTCTGCTTCTCAAAAAGTTTTTGATGCTGCTATAGAAAAAGCATACAAAGGAGAGAAAAAAGTAATATGGAAAGAAGTTTATGCAGGTGAGTATTCCTTTAATAACACAGGAGAATGGCTCCCTAAAGAAACTACTGACACTTTTAAAGAATACCTTGTAGGAATTAAAGGACCACTTACTACTCCGGTAGGAGGTGGTATCAGGTCATTAAACGTGGCATTACGTCAGATTCTGGATCTCTATGTTTGTCTTCGCCCTGTAAAATATATAACAGGGGTTCCTTCTCCAGTGAAGAAACCAGAAGATGTTAACATAGTCATTTTTCGAGAAAACACAGAAGATATTTATGCAGGAATAGAATGGCAGGAAGGGAGTGAGGGAGTTAAAAAGGTGATCAATTTCATTGAAGAAGAAATGGGCATCAAAAATATACGCTTTCCTGAAACATCAGGGATAGGTATTAAGCCTATTTCCAAAGAAGGTACTTACAGGCTGGTAAAAGCTGCAATAGATTATGCGCTTAAAGAAGGTAGAAAGTCCTTAACACTTGTGCATAAAGGTAATATCATGAAGTTTACCGAAGGTGCATTTAAAAATTGGGGATATCAATTGGCTATTAATGAATTTCGAAATCAAATAGTAACTCAAAGGGAAAGCTGGATACTTGATAATGTAAACAGAAGTCCAGATATCAGTATTGAAGATAATGCTAAAAGTATTGAACCAGGTTATTCCATGATGACTGATGATCAAAAAGCTGATATTCAAAATGAAGTTAAAGAAGCTCTTAAATTGGTTCCGACCCATGGAAATGGGGAATGGAAGAATTTGCTTCTGATAAAAGATGCTATTGCAGATATCACTTTACAGCAGGTATTAACCCGGGCGAACGAATTTGATATTGTGGCAACCATGAACTTGAATGGCGATTATCTTTCAGATGCTTTAGCAGCTCAGGTAGGTGGAATTGGTATTGCTCCCGGTGCTAATATTAACTACGAAACAGGACATGCAATATTTGAAGCTACTCATGGTACAGCCCCGAAATATGCTGGTCTTGATAAGGTAAATCCCGGCTCGGTGATCCTTTCCGGAGCCATGATGTTTAAATACATGGGATGGCATGAAGTACATGACCTTATCTGGAAAGGTATTCAAAAAAGTGTTATTCAAAAAAGAGTAACATACGATTATCATAGAATGATGGATGATGCCACCCTGCTGAAATGTTCAGAATTTGGAGATGCGATTATTGAAAACATGAACTAACACATTATTACTAAATTAAATAACTCTTTACTAAAATGTCAGTCTTAAAACAAAAACTTTACGAAAAGATTCAGGAATGGAGACCCCGCACTGAAAGATTACTAAAAGAACATGGTGACTTTGAAGTTGATAAAGTTACTATTTCAAAAATGATCAATGGTATGAGAGGACTTAAATGCCTGATTACAGATATCTCATATCTGGATCCTAATGAAGGGATAAGATACAGAGGTTATACTTTACGAGAGGTTTTTGACAAGCTACCCAAGCCCAAAGATTCAGAAATTCCTTATGTAGAGGGACTTGTTTATCTCTTGCTTACCGGAGAGATGCCTACCGAGTCAGAAGTTTCTGATGTTGTTGATGAGTTTAGCAGAAGAAGGATACTCCCAAGGTATGTATATGAAGTCATCGATGCTTTTCCTTGCTGTAGCCATCCTATGACGATCTTTGCATCAGCCGTACTTACTATGCACAGAGAATCATTTTTTGAGAAAAAATATGCTGCCGGGATCAATAAACTTGACTATTGGGATCCAACCTATGAGGATGCATTGAACCTTCTGGCAAAACTTCCTGAAATTGCAACTTATATTTATGCGAAAATTTACAGGGATGGAAATCGTATTCAATCAAACCCTAACCTTGATATGGGCGGTAATTTCGCCTTTATGATGGGTAAAGAGAAACCATATGATGATGTATCAAGACTTCATTTCATAATACATAGTGACCATGAGAGCGGAAATGTCAGTGCACATACAGGGCATCTTGTAGCCAGCTCTTTATCTGATGTTTATCTTAGTATGTCCGCAATGATCAATGGCCTGGCAGGTCCTCTTCATGGTTTGGCAAACCAGGAAGTTTTAAGATGGTTGCAGGAGTTAATGGACAGGATGGGTGGTGAACCGCCCCAGGAAGATGTTTTGAAACAGTATGTATGGGATACATTAAACGCAGGATTAGTTATTCCGGGATATGGACATGCCGTTTTAAGGAAAACGGATCCAAGATATTTACTTCAAAGAGAGTTTTCTCTAAAACATCTCTCTGATGATCCAATATTCAAGTATGTTGATATGCTTTATAAAATTGTACCTCCAATCCTTATGGAGCACGGTAAAGCAAAGAATCCATGGCCTAATGTAGATGCGCAGTCCGGTATTATACAGTGGCATTATGGAATAAGGGAATACGATTTCTATACAGTGCTTTTTGGCATTGGAAGGTCAATCGGTATTGCAGCGAATATAATCTGGGACAGGGCCCTGTCTTATCCTCTAGAGAGACCAAAATCTCTGACAACTGAAATGCTGGAAAATCTAGTTGGAATTGATGAAAAGGGTAATAAGAAATCAAAATAATATATCATATTAGTTTTGACACATTATCGCCTTCTTTTGTATTCATTATTATAGCAACCCTTTGAGCGCTTATCAAACAAACAAATGCCCTTAGAAAAGTTTATTTTTAGTGAGCAATAAAAATCCATGCCCTCAAAATCTGAAAAACCAAGATAAGCACCCAATTTTTCAGTGCCAACTGTAAGAAATGCCAGTCGAAAAGCAAATCCGATCCTTGGATATCTCATTTCATAAAGGGATACAGGTAAACTAACTTCATACCATCGATGCTCATATCTTGGAGTAATGGCAATTTGTGATGCCCGCCTTACATATATTCGTCCGAGTTTAATAGGAACAACTACGCTTGCGTTGATGAAAAGATTTGGCATGTATTGATAATCAAACTGAGCAGAAATAGCAGATGGAAGTACTATGCCAATTTTATCTGCAGATAGTGAAGCGTTTGGATTACCATAAAATTGATCACTTAAAATCCCTGCTATTTGATCCAGGTCTGAAAAACGAAGAGTATCTAACTCTTCCCAGTAGGTAGAAACATTATCATATTTATGCTCCTGTGCATTTTCTTTAAAATTAATTTTCCCGATATCCAGTAAAGAGAGTCCAAAACGATAATAATAATCAATGAATTCCTGCTCACAAAGCCTTTCTGCTTTTCTGTTTTGTGCTCCTTTTTTTGTCTTCATATAGGTAACTCCAAGATCGAAGCCTATTCCCCTGCCTTTGAAAACCGGATCAGTGTTTAAAGAATTATCACTATAATCTACAGGCAGTGAATACCCTACTGTAGCATCGAGATTATTAATGTTTATCGTGCTGTCGTTAAGCACAACATAATCAATATTCCTGACATCAGAATAAGCCCCTGCAATTCCTGCAAGATATTTAACAGTAAGGCCAGCAGTATATCGATTCATACCGTATTTATATATAACCTTTGAATATGTGAGGCCAAATTCAACCCAGTCAAGATTAGTGAACCTGAAATTATGGTCATTATACCTGATGTTATGTTGTGGCTTATATTCCAATCCTTCATAACCAAAATTTGCCATTTCATGTGGCAACTTTCTTATCGATGTAACACTTCTAAAGGTGACATGAAGTGCTATCGCATGATCATTTTTTGCAATCATAAACGAGGGACCCTGGACTCTCAGGTTTATGAAGAAGTTTTTCATATTATCACTTCTCATTCTATCAAAAAGAACATCATTTTCGCCATATTTGGGAATCACACCATTCGGGCCAAAGACTTTGAATAAGCCCCAATCATCCTTATGAATATAGAGAAAGTTGTTTTCAGCAAAAATATCAGCTGTCAGCAGGTTTATATCAAGATATAAGCGGGAGTTAACCAAATTGGAAGGATTTATAGAAATGCCAGCAGAGCCAGCATAGTTGCTATTAATAATTCCAAGCATTTCCTGAGAAGAAACTCTATTAGGAAAAGTTAGAGCTGGTATTATAAGCAAAAAGCTTAAAACCTTTATAAACCATCTAGCTATTTTCATTAAGTAAATTTTAAACTTCTCAATTAGTGCAAATCTGGTGAAATTGTATAATCATTATCTCCAGGGTATAATAAATTTATTAACAAAAGGATTCTAACTTACCTAAACGTAAAGGTTTTTTATAAAACTTTTATTCCTGGTTTTTATTATTTCTCACAAACACAAAATCAGGATTCTCAATAGATTTTTTGTATATTTGCACCGCTAACATGCGGATGTGGCGTAATTGGTAGCCGCGCTAGACTTAGGATCTAGTGCCGCAAGGCGTGGGGGTTCGAGTCCCTTCATCCGCACAACCCAAATTTATCAATATATTTAATTATACATTCTGACCCCAATTTAATTATTGTATGCGAAATAAATTAGTATACTATATTATAATTTGCTTTTTATTAATTCTTCCTGAAGCTAAAGCTCAGGAAAGAAGTCAGACTGATAGTATTCTAAATATTATTAGCACTGCTTCTGATACAGATCGTATACAATTATTTCTGCTGCTTTCCGACCAATATATATCACTAAATCCTGATTCATCGGTTTTATTTAGTAAAAAAGCATATAACAGTGCTAAAAAGACAAAAGATGACAAGATTATTGCAAGTTGTGAATTTCATTTAGGTAAAGCATATTATTACGCTGATTCCCTTGAAAAATCTGAATTATTTCTTTTAAAAGCTAAAGCTGTGATTGAAAATGAAAAAGACACAGGCCAGCTTTTCAATTTGTATAATTATCTGACTTATGTCTATTTCGAAATGTATAAATACGACAAAGCTCTGATATACCAGAACCTTTCTATCGAAATTGAAACGGAAATAGTTGATAAAGAGGAAACTGCAGGCCGATTGAATGAATTCGGAATGGTATATGAATATACAGGTAATACAGAGAAAGCACTGATATATTATTCGCAATCATTAAAGCTATACAGAGAACTTGCTGACAAAGAAGGAATTGGTGACCTTCTAAACAATCTTGGCAACGTATATCATATTATGAGTAATTATCAAAAAGCACTTGAATATTACCTTGAATCATTAAGCCTTCAAAATGACATTCAAAATCTTATTGGGATTGCTATTGCTAAAAACAATATAGGCATTGTATACCACGACTGGGGACAATATGAAAAAGCACTTGAATATTATCAAAAAGCACTGGATACAGAGAAAAAACTTGAAAATGAAAATGGGATCTCAGAATCTCTTCTGAATATTGCAGTTGTGTATCATGATATGAAAGATTTTGATAAGGCTTTAGACTATTATAAACGATCGCAAGAGATAGCAGAAAAAATAAATAACATCTCTATCCTGGCAATTATTTATGGAAATATCGCAGATCTGCATTTTCTCAGGAACGAACTTACTGATGCTTTGAACTCACTGGAAAAATCACATGCATTATATGAGTCCATGGGTAATGAAATAGGAATCGGTGAATCTTATCTGATGTTCGGTCAAATATATTTTAAAAATAAACAATATCAGAAGGCTCTGGATTACTATAAGCTAAGTATTGCTATACTGAAACCAAGGAAGATAATATTATCCACCGCAGACTGTTATCAAGGACTGGCAGATGTATATGCAGCTTTGAATAAATTCGATATCGCGTATGAATATTACCATCGTTATCATGATATCAAGGATTCGGTTTTCAGTGAATCAATGGGGAAGAAAATCAATATTCTTGAAATAGAAAACAGAGAAAATGAAATCAAGCTATTAAATGAAGCCAGAGAAAGAGAAAAGGTAGAAAGTGATTTTATCAATAAACAGATGAAAATACAAAGAGTTATAGGATTTGTGCTCATCTTTGCAATCATCGTTATTGTTGCTTTGCTTATCATGTTAATAATTCAGCTAAAAATAAAGCGGAAGAATCTTTCTTCACTTGAAAAACAACATGATGAGATTGTTAAAAATCGTTTTGAGCTTCTTAAAGCAAAAGAGAAAGCTGAGGAATCTGATCGGTTGAAATCAGTCTTCCTGGTTAACTTCACTCATGAGATCAGGACCCCTATGAATGGTATTATTGGATTATCTCAGCTATTAAAAGACAAAGATATTAGCCAGGAAGAAATGCTGGACTTTGCTAAACAAATTCATGAGAACTCAATAGAACTCTTAAATCTCCTGAATAATATCATTGATATATCCTCTATACAAACCGGACAACTTAAACTTAAGCAGGATAAGATTTTACTGCCAGCTTTTTTACATGAAATTTTCACTCAATATAAATCAGATCCTGAATTCCAGGTTTCTGATATTGAAATTGTATTGAACTGCAAATGCGAGAACGACACTCAAATTGTTGCCGATCGTGAAAGACTTTTTCAGGTTTTAGAACATCTTATTGATAATGCATTCAAGTATACCGAAAAAGGGAAAATAGAGATCTCATGCAAAATTGCAAATAATACAAGTCACATAAGCATTTCTGACACAGGTATTGGTGTTCCTGAAAATAAGCAATCACTTATTTTTGAGAAATTCACACAACTTGATTATTCATCCACCCGCAAATATAAGGGAGCCGGTATAGGATTAGCCTTATCTAAAGCTCTGATTGAACTTATGAATGGAACAATTAAGGTAAAATCCAAACCTGAAGTTGGATCAACTTTTATAATTATTTTTCCATTAAATACCTCATCCTGAAAAACCCGCTTTTATCATTATTTTATAAGTGATTCAGAAGGTAGACAATCAAATTATTAGTATATTTGCAGCCCTTAAACAATAACTAATTATCCAATTTAATGAATATTACGCAGGAACAAACCGGAGATCTAACTGCAACAATAAAGCTTGAGTTAGAACCGGCAGATTATAATGAGAAAGTCAAGACTGTTCTTAAAGATTACCAGAAGAAAGCAAACCTTCCAGGATTTCGTCCGGGAAAAGTTCCTTTCGGAATGGTGAAAAAGATGTATGGCAAAGCAATAATTGCTGATGAGGTTAATAAAATCATTTCTGAAAGTCTTAACAACTATATCATAGAAGAAAATATCAAGGTATTAGGTAATCCCCTTCCTAATCTTGAAAAAACGAAAGTTATAGATTTTGACCAGGAAACTAATTATGATTTTTACTTCGATATTGGCATTGCTCCTGAAATCAATATTGGAATTGATGAGAACTTTAAAGCTGATGTATTTGATATTCAGGCTGATGAGAAAACAGTTGAAAAATTCATTAAAGACATTCAATTACGTCAGGGCCAACCCAATATTGTAGAACTTAGTGAGGATGAAGATATTATCAAAGGCGAGATATCAGATCCAGATAAAGAAACAACAGAAGATACAGAGCCAAAAATAACTACTATTGCAGTGAACTTCATTAAGAAAAAATCTGAAAAGAACAAGTTCATTGGCCTGAAAGTAGGTGATACTATTACATTCAACCCTTTAAAAGCAACCGAAAACAAAACAGAAGCGGCACATATAATTGATGCAGATAAAAATGAAGAAGAAAAGCTTGATAAAAACTATAACTTTAAAGTAACTGAAATAACCAGGATCAAAGCCGCTGAGCTGAATAAAGAATTCTTTAATAATGTATTTCCAGGATCAGAAATAAAAACAAAAGAAGAGTTTGAAAATAAAGTTCTTGAAGAAGCTGCAAAGGATTTTGAAAAAGAATCTGATAAGAAGTTCATGAACGATTTCATTGACAAGATTATAGAAGATGCAAAACTTTCACTTCCTCATGAATTCCTGAAAAAATGGATGCTTGAGAGCAATGAAGGAAAGATCACCCAGGAAGAGATTGATAAGGAATATGATAATTATGCCAAGGCAATGAAATGGCAACTGATTGAAAACAAAATTGTTAATGACTTTGAAATCAAGGTTGAAGAAAAGGATGTAAGAGATTATATTAAACAATATTTTCTCGGAAAGGTGACAATGCCAGGTGATGATCCGGAAGCTGATAAAAGGATAGATGGAATTGTTGACTCAGTAATGCAAAATAAGGAGGAAGTACAGAGGATCTATGAAACTCTCTTACATGATAAAGTAAAAGATAGTGTCAAAGAGAAAATTAAATTGAAAAATAAGAAGATCACTTACGACGAATTTACTAAACTTGTAAATAACAATTAAAAATACAGCCATGAATCACGATGAATTCAGAAAATATGCCGTAAAGCATGCAGGTATCAGCTCTATATCACTTGACAGATACTCTTCCATATCATCCAATTACATATCTCCAACCATTATTGAAGAACGCCAGATGAATGTGGCTACAATGGATGTTTTCTCACGTTTGATGATGGACAGGATAATCTTTCTGGGTGTGCCCATCAATGATTATGTTGCTAATATTATACAAGCTCAGTTATTATTCCTCGAATCTGTTGATGCAAAAAAAGATATACAGATTTATTTAAATTCTCCAGGAGGCCAGGTTTATGCAGGACTAGGTATTTATGATACAATGCAATACATCACTCCTGATGTAGCCACAATTTGTACAGGTGTAGCAGCTTCTATGAGTGCGGTCTTATTATGTGCAGGAGCTGCAAATAAAAGAACATCTTTAAAACACTCCAGGATATTGATACATCAACCAATGGGAGGTGCTCAAGGACAAGCTTCTGATATAGAGATTACTGCAAGAGAAATTCAGAAAATCAAGAAAGAGCTTTATGAAATAATTGCTCAGCATACCGGGCAGACTTACAAAAAGATATGGAAAGATTCAGATCGTGACTACTGGATGACAGCCGAAGAAGCAAAAGAATACGGAATGATCGATGAGGTGCTTATTAAGAACAAAATCTGATTTTTTCCGTAGAAAATAGAAATAGTTAAGAATTAAACTTTAACTCAATAAGTGAATGGCCAAATTAGCACAAAAATGCTCATTCTGCGGAAGAGAGAAAAGTCAGGTAAAGCTTCTCATTTCCGGGATTGATGCTCAGATATGTGATGGCTGTGTAGAACAGGCCCAGCTCATTCTTCAGGAAGAACTGGCTACTAAACATGAAACCTCGCTCAGCAGCATTGAACTAAAAAAGCCACATGAGATTAAGAAATATCTTGATCAATATGTTATCGGGCAAGATGAAGCTAAGAAAGTACTGGCAGTAGCTGTTTACAATCACTATAAAAGGATAACACAGCTTAAACCTAATACCGATGATGATATTGAAATTGAAAAGTCAAATATTATTATTGTTGGAGAGACAGGCACTGGCAAAACATTGCTCGCCAGAACCATAGCACGTATGCTGCATGTTCCGTTTTGTATTGCCGATGCCACTGTACTAACTGAAGCAGGCTATGTTGGAGAAGATGTTGAAAGTATACTTTCCAGGCTTCTTCAGGTTGCTGATTTCAATGTTAAAGCAGCTGAAACAGGAATAGTGTTTATTGATGAAATCGACAAAATAGCTCGTAAAAGTGATAATCCAAGTATCACAAGAGATGTTTCAGGAGAAGGAGTTCAACAGGCACTATTGAAACTCCTTGAAGGTACTGTTGTAAATGTACCACCTCAAGGTGGAAGAAAACATCCTGAACAAAAAATGATCCAGATCAATACTAAAAATATCCTTTTTGTTTCAGGAGGAGCATTTAATAATATTAATAAAATTATTGCATCCAGACTGCAAACCAACGTTATAGGCTATAATTTTGATAAGGAAAAAGAAAGTATTGACAAAGAAAATCTCTTACAATATATTTCTCCTGCAGACCTTAGAAAATTTGGATTAATTCCGGAGATTGTTGGTAGGTTTCCAGTGACAACACACCTGGATCCTTTAAACAAAGAGATTCTTATTAGGATACTAACCGAACCAAAGAACTCACTTATCAAACAGTTTACTAAGCTTTTTGCAATGGATAACATCGAACTTTCATTTGATGATAATGTTCTTGAATTTATTGTTCAAAAATCAATAGAGTTTAAACTTGGAGCAAGAGGACTAAGATCTATACTGGAAGCTATCTTAACAGATGCTATGTTTGAATTACCTTCAAAAAAGAATAATAAAAAGTTCCATGTTACTCTTGATTATGCGCAAAACAAATTTCATATGTCAAGCATTGCAAAACTCAAGGTGGCTTAATCCTTTTATAATCTTGTGATCTTTGATCTTTTTTCGGCACAATAATTGAATTGTGCTCAGGAAGAAATGTTACGATTATTAATTACCGGCCTGATATTTATTCTTTCACTGAGTGTCTTTTCTCAGGAAGAAGATGTAATAGTTGTTTTTGCAAAGATCCAGGAAGGTGATACCATAGCTACTGTCAACCTGAAAACTGTTTCTGTTTTTTACTTTAAAAGAGATAAAAAATAAACGACAACAGCGAAGGCTCACAAAACTCATCAGAAATATTAAAGTAGTTTATCCATATGCAAAACTTGCAGGCATAAAGCTTAAAGAATACGAACAATTGCTAACAGAAGCAAGTACCGATAAGGAAAGAAAAGCCTTGATGAAACAAGCCGAGAAAGAGTTAAGAAATGAATATACCGATGATCTGAAGAACATGACTTTCTCCCAGGGAAAGATACTCATCAAACTGGTATACAGAGAAACAGGAAATACATCATATGCTCTCGTTAAAGAATTGAGGGGTAAATTCACAGCATTTTTCTGGCAAACTTTTGCCCGCATCTTTGGGTTTAATTTAAAAGTAGGATACGACCCGGAAGGGGAAGACATGCAAATAGAAGCGATTGTGCGCTTGATAGAAGCTGGTGAACTTTGATAGACTATAGATTTTAGACTATAGACCTTAGACTATAGAGTTTAGATAATTTTAGATTTTAATATAGTAAATTTGTCTATTGTCTTCGATCTATGTTTTAAAACCTATTTTCCACGACCCTGGAGGACTATGAGGACTGTATAAATCAGGATTTTGAAATCCATTGCAATAGACATATTTTCGATATACAAAAGATCGTATTTTAGTCGTTCAACCATTTCATCAACATTTGACGCATAACCGAACTTAACCTGTCCCCAGGAAGTAATGCCAGGCTTTACCTTATGAAGCAAACGATAATGAGGAGCTACCTTCGTGATCTGGTCAATAAAATACTGACGCTCTGGTCTTGGCCCTACTAAAGACATATCCCCTTTTAGCACCGTGTAAAACTGAGGAATTTCATCAAGGCGAACCTTACGAAGGAACTTTCCAAAAGGTGTGATCCTGGGATCATCATCAGATGACAGTTGAGGTCCGGATTTTTCCGCATCAACAAACATTGACCTGAATTTATGCATTTTAAATGGTGCCCCATATATCCCTATTCTTTCCTGTGAATATATAATGGGCCCTCGTGAAGTTATCATAATACCAATTGCAACAAAAAGATAAAGAGGCGTAAGTAAAATTATTGCAATAACTGATACTATTACATCCATTATTCTTTTGATGGATTGTTGCCATGCAGGCATTAATCCCGGAGCTACCTGAATTAAAGGAGTGTGAAATACAGATGACATTTTTACCACTCCCAGCAGGATATCCTGCATATCCGGAATAACTTTGATGATTACATCCGTATCTTCAAGTATTGCAATAATCTCTTCAAGCTTTTTACGTTCTGATCGTTCTATTGCGATAATTACTTCTTCTACCTGGTAATCCAAAATTATCTGTTTTAATTCATTATAGTTACCCAGGTGAGGTAGAAATTTCTTTATCTTATAATTATCATAATCGAAAACATTAACAAAACCCATAAACTTATTTCCTGAAGATTTCTCCTGATTTTCAATATCATTATAAATTCCTATTGCATTTCCATTACTTCCAACAATTAAGGTATTAAAACCAAATTTTTTGCTATGAATTCGTCTTACAGTAATGCTTGTCAATGCAAGTCTGAAAGAATAGGTAAAGAAGAAATGGAGGCCGTAAAGAACAATAAACGACTGGTAATAAGATTTATATGAAGTAATGATGTCATCCAGGATAAGTGCAAAAAATATAATAATCACACCAATAAGAGATATTAGTAAAGTCTGCCCCAATTCTCTAAGCCTTGATTTCCTGTATATCTTTTTATAGGTTCCAACTAAGGTATATAGGACAAGCCAGAATAATGGTATAAATGAAATTCCAATGTACAAATTATCATCCTGAAAGATCTGTTCAGAATGCTTGAAAATGTCAGGATCATTAACGAATTTTCTATAAATAAAGAAAATCGTCCAGGCTATGGCTGATGCAAGCAGATCAAAAACAACATACTTTAATACCTGTAATTTTTTATTCATCTAAGGTCAGTTTATTAGTCCTTTATCTCGTAATTAGTTTAATATTATCCAGATAAACCCAGCTAGTGTCGATACCGTCTTTATGCCCTCCTTCAAAATATATATTAAAATCTAATGCATTTATAGAAGCATCAACTGCTGGTTTTAAATTCACATAAATCTTATTCCATTCCAGCGACTCATTCATTACAAGAATGGGTTTGGTCTCTACTGTTGTATAACCGTTTGCAAACAAACCAACACTAAACACATTATTACACTTAAAATTAAATTCCAGGAAAATAGGGATATTACCTAATCGCTGAAGCTCAAAGCCATCCCCTGAATT
This sequence comes from uncultured Bacteroidales bacterium, assembly GCA_964508895.1. Classification (GTDB taxonomy): domain Bacteria; phylum Bacteroidota; class Bacteroidia; order Bacteroidales; family B18-G4; genus M55B132. Next base: position 2,653 of record CAZDWF010000087.1, on the reverse strand, counting down.
CACATTACTGGAGATCCTGAAATAACTTTTATCAGATGTTAAATATAGAACTCCTGAATAACTCGAATTAGGACTAAGGAATGCTTCAGGATCATTTTTTTGGCGTACGTAGAATGTCAATAGAGGATGAGCTTATACTATCAAGATTATAACTCGGGTCCTCAAAATCTACCATCCATACAAACTCTGTATTATCCCAATATGTTGCATTCGAGATATACGGAGTAGCTGTATTATCGACAAATAAAGTATCAGCGTTTAAGTTGATAGTTTGCAGAGGTATAAAATCAATATCCTGAATAATGGCTTCATAAAACGGATAGAACACACGTAATGATCTTATGCCATCCATGTTTATTCCTGCATCAAGTCTTACTTTATGTAATCCATCAGCAAGGATGGGAGCTTTTGTCGGCAGCTCATAGATCCCTATAATTTGATCATCCACGTAAATCCAAACAGTGGTTATCTTATGGGAGTTACTTCCCTGAATTTGATAATCAGTATAAATAGAAAGAGAGTCGATTTGCAGGTATGATGGTACTGTAATGTCTCCATCAAATTTGCGACAGGATGAATCAAAAACCAGTATTAGTATGAGAAGAAATACATAACTTAATACCTTCACAATACGCTTGATCATGTAATTAGTTTTTGATTTAGGTCTTTCAAAAAAATTGAACGCCGATTGAACATATTTATTGTCCAAATCCATTATGTATATACTATTTGTTCTAATTTATAAATTCCCGGGAAGTGAATTAATTTGGTCCATGATCTTATATGCTACATCAAGTGCCTGATAACCATCAATTATAGTAACCGGAGGAGTTTTATCATTTACGATTGCATGATAGAAACTTTCAAGCTCAGTTTTAATGGCATTTATTGATTGCACTTCAGGCTTATCAAATATAATTTGCTTCTCTCCTTTTCCTTCACCAAGATCAAGGATCATCGCAAAAGGATCATCTGCATTTTTATCAACATCTTTGATCCTAATAATTTCCACTTTCTTATCCAGGAAATCAACAGAAACATAAGCATCCTTCTGGAACATCCTGGTCTTCCTCATATTCTTCATAGATATTCTGGATGTAGTAAGATTAGCTACACAACCATTATTAAATTCTATACGGGCATTAGCAATGTCTGGTGTATCGCTTACCACGGCAACACCACTTGCGCTTATCCTTTTAATATCAGCCTTAACAACACTAAGAACAATATCAATATCATGAATCATTAAGTCAAGAACAACCGGAACATCAGTTCCTCTGGGATTAAACTGTGCAAGACGATGCGACTCGATGAACATTGGAGCTGTTATATATGGTTCAGCAGCCATAAATGCAGGATTAAACCTTTCAACATGTCCAACCTGAACTTTTTTATTAGCTTCCTCTGCAAGATCAATAAGTTTACGGGCTTCTTCAGTGGATGTTACTATAGGTTTTTCAATAAAAACATTTTTAAAACTTTTCAATGCCTTTGAAGCACAATCATAATGAGAAATAGTTGGAGTGACTATATCAACTACATCAACATCATTGATAAGCTCATCAATAGATGAATATGATCTGATCTCAAATTCCCTCTCAACATCCTTAGCATTTTCCCTATCAGGATCATAAAACCCTATCAGTTCGTAATCCTTGATAAGTTTAATACATTTCAGGTGAATTTTACCCAGGTGTCCTGCACCAAGCACTCCAATTTTTAACATCTTTTAAATTTTTTGCAAATGTAGTTTTTTTCATATTATGATCATATTTTTATGCTTACATTCGCATTCATAAACTCAAATTATCTAAAACATTTCTCCAGCTAAATAAACAATGGTTGATTCATTCAAGCACAAAGGATTAAGAAAAAGACTCGCAGATGGAATCAGTGAAAAAGGAATAAAAGATACCAGAATAATAGATGCAATCGCGAAAATTCCAAGGCATCTTTTTATGGACTCTTCTTTTCTGGAATTTGCTTATCAGGACAAACCTTTCCCAATTGGATCAGGGCAAACTATTTCTCAACCATATACTGTTGCTTTTCAAACAGAATTACTACAGGTCCAGGAAAATGACAAAATACTTGAAATAGGAACCGGCTCAGGTTATCAGGCTTGTGTATTACTTGAGCTGGGAGCCAAAGTATTTTCAATTGAAAGGCAAAAAAAACTTTACGAAAAAACTAAATTACTACTACCTAAATTAGGATACAGGCCTAAACTGGTTTATGGTGATGGATATGCCGGATTACCTGCATTTTCACCATTTGATAAAATAATAATAACAGCTGCTGCACCGGAAATTCCTGATGATCTGCTCCAGCAGCTGAAAATTGGCGGAATAATGGTTATTCCTCACGGAGAAGGCGAAACACAGATTATGAAAACCATTCACAAAATCTCTGGTTCAGATTATAAAGAACAAAATCATGGTTTGTTTCGTTTTGTACCATTACTGGGTAATAAAGCTAATGATTAAATCGTTTTACCCATTGCATATCATTTTTTATTATTGACATTAGCAACTATATTTGTATATACTATTTTCCTATAAACTAATCTTAAAATTAAGAGTATTTAATACTAAATTAATAATCAAAAAAACAATTATGAAAAATTCATTCAAATTATTCTCAATTTTAGCAG
>CAZDWF010000086.1:0-15886 GCA_964508895.1 uncultured Bacteroidales bacterium | reverse complement strand
TTTTTTTAGCATATCCTGAACCTTTTGCAAAGCGTACCCTTTACCGAAGCCTCCAAGATTGATTTTTACAAAAGGTGATATAAAATGAATACTTTTATTTTTTTTATCAAGGATAATGTTTTTTGAGCCACTTTGTTGAATCAGATCATTAAGGTTGTCTTTAGCCGTTTTTTTATTCCAGTATTCAATAAGTTTACCCAACCCAATATCAAATGCTCCCTGAGTTAGAACTAAATATGTTAAGCAATTATCTAATATTTCAAATAATTCAGGGTTAACCTCAACAGTCTGCCTGAATGCATTTCTATTTATAAAAGAAATATCACTGTTCGTTAAAAAACAGCTCAGCATCACTTCAAGACGATTAATCTCATTTGTGCATAAAGTGAAAAGTTCATCACCTTTGATTTTATCAATCCCGGGCAAGAGGAGGTTAAACCTTGTGCCCATATTGAAATTGCTGTTTTGATAAACCTGCATACGAGAATCTAATACCTGGTTAATACTCCAGTTTCATTATTGAACTTGGCCATAACATACCAGTCGTACAGCCCGTTGATCTTTTTGACTCCCCAGAAATCATAAGTAGCATATTCACGGTCTCCAGCTGCATTCAAACTGGTATTACCGGTAACCCCATTATAATGATCAGCCTCATATACAAATGATTGTTTAACAATATTGATATTATTTGTTACTCCTGTTTTTAGAAGTGTAAATGCTGCAAGCCAGGTAGCGTCATAAGTTACCAATGCATAAATTTCAGGTTTTCTTCCCAATTGTTGTTGTAAGCGTTCCATTACAGGCAACCAGTTAGTAATTTCCGTTGAATCAAGGCCGAATACCGGGCAAGGAAGTCCCCTTGATTCAGCAAAAGAGGCAATATCTATATCATTCACCATATTCTTATTTTCTGCATAAGCAGAACAACCATACCAATTTATCTGATTTAGTAATGAATCAGCAATTGCAAGTTCCAGGATGTCAGTTACCTCTCCATAAGAAATCATATAGATGCCAATTTTGTCAACATTATACTGGTTTAGCAGCTGTGTCAAACTTTCATGAAGGTTTGTAATATAGGGCGCAAAGTCTGATGTGCCTGCATCGTACTTTATTGCATCTACGACAACTCCATTGTTAGTCGTAAAATATTGTGTGGTAGCTGCAAGCAAATCATTTCCCCATGTATCGTTACGAATAAATGGAATTATTACTTCTATTCCATCATCATTGAGGAAAACGCTTAAAGATTCCCCCTGCTTAAGATCATTTGGTACTAACCTGAAAACGTTATCATCAGGTATTGCAAGTGTTGTAGAAACACTTGCCGGGCTAAGGATGATAATATGGTTTGCATCAGCAAATTCCCTTATATTTCCGACACATGTACTCGAATAGGGCCCGATAATAAATTGCCTGCCTTTCTCGTGCAGCAATTCTATTTCTTGTAAAGCTACATCGGGATTTGTTTTTGTGTCTTTAATATCAACAGATAACTCAGCTAAAATTCCAGCTTCTTTGCAAAAAGTGTTGAAATCATTGACAGCCATTTGCAGGGCCACTTTAGAACTTTCTCCTATTGAGGCACCTCCTCCTGAAACAGGAATTAATGCACCAATTTTGATAGTAAGTACTTCAGCATTTTGTTCTTTCTTGCATCCTGTATTTACTATAAAAAACAGGATCAGTGAGAATGATATTAATAAGGCTTTTATTTTCATATCAGAAAATATTTATCAGAATACATATTAGCAAGCAGTTACACTTTTAGCTCCCAGCCTTTCTCATAGTCCCGTCCCCACATCTGCATAGCTTTTTTATCATTTATTATTCTTCCGTTAGCATTATCTATCTGCAGACTTCTTCCCATTTCCTGGGCAATGTTTCCCAGCTGGCATATAGTTACACTTGTATTTCCTTCGTCAATGGGTGAATTTAGTTTTTCTCCTGTTCTGATAGCATTTAAAAAGTTTCTTATGTGAAGCTTTTCCAGGTCACCCCCACCAATAGTATTCATAGTTGCATTTGCTGTTCCTGCTTTTGCCTCTTTGATAAGATTATTCGAAAGATCATAGAACTCATATCCATTTCTGTCGATGATGGCAGTTCCCTCAGTACCATAGATTGCTGCTCCTCTTCCGCGATTATGAAATTTATTGCCATTACAACTTCTTCCTTCCCAGTTGATGGTTTTGCCCTCAGCAAAGTCGAAGCTGGCTATTTGAGTATCATAGAATTCCCAGTCATCCTTAAAATGGTATCTTCCTCCATTTGAACTTACTTTTTCAGGATAATCTATTCCTAATGCCCAGCGGCAGATATCCACCTCGTGGGTCCCGTTGTTTAAGATTTCCCCTGTCCCCCATATCCTGAACCAATGCCAGTTATAATGTACTATATTGTCTTTGAATTCCTTACGGGATGCAGGCCCCTGAAATAAGTCCCAGTTCAGCCACTCAGGAATAGCAGCTGGTTTTCCGAATCCTATGGATCCCCTGGTATTTGCATACCAGGCTTTTCCATAATAGGCCTTTCCAATAATCCCTTCCTGGATTAATTTTACTGCCTCTATAGATTCATAAGATGATCTTTGTTGGTTACCCATTTGTACCAGCTTTCCATATTTCTCCTGGGCTTTAACCAGCAATTCTCCTTCACGTGGGTTATGGCTACAAGGTTTTTCAACATAAACATGCTTGCCGGCTTCCAGAGCCATAATTGAAGCAGGAGCATGCCAGTGGTCAGGTGCAGCGATTACCAGGATATCCACATCTTTATCTTCCAGAACTTTTCTTATATCCACTTCCCCTTTAGGTTTATATCCATACTTTTCATAAATAGCCTGAATGCTTTTATCAATGGCTCTCTGATCCACATCGCAGATATAAGTAACTTTAGTATCCTCAGCTTCTGCAAATTTAATTGCCAGGTATCCACCTCTGCTGTTGGTTCCCATGACAGCCACATTCAATGTGTTAATTGATCCCAGGACATTTGCAAAAGAAGAAAGGGGTAAAACGCTTGTTAAGGATAGTCCGGCAACACCTGTCGCTGTGGTTTTTATAAATTCTTTCCTTGTTTGTTTCCGACTCATGCTAAAGTTTTTTTATTTTGATGTTTCTAAAATGGACTTCATCGCCATGATCCTGAAGCAGGATATGACCCTTTTCCCACTTACCAAAACCCTCATAATCTTTATATTTGCTATAAGCTACCAGTGCATCGAACATTTGGTTGTTGCGATCATATTCTACTACTTTTTCGCCATTTAGCCAGTGTTCAACATGATTTCCTTTAACTACAATTCTGGCTCTGTTCCAATAGCCCATATAAAATTTCTTTGATGAATTTGCTGGAATCAGGTCGTATAATGAAGCCAGCGTACGGTTTCCATTTACACCAAATTGTGCATCAGGATGGCTTTTATCATCAAGGATTTGATATTCAAGTCCGATGGCCGATTTATCCGAGCCATAAGTTTCTGTAATGAAGTATTTAATACCGCTATTGGCAGCTTTGGTAATATTAAAATCTACCAATAATTCAAAGTTATCAAACTCGTCAATTGTAACTATATCGCCTCCATTTCCTGACTCAGTTCCATCTGCTTTTTCTACTATCAATTCACCGTTTTCTATATGCCAGCCTTTTTCAGGGAAACTCTCTTTGTTTGCTCCTCGCCAACCATCAAAGGTTTTACCATCCCATAGCAGTTGCCATCCTTCTGCGATATCATCTTTGCTCAAGTGGTTAGGAACAGTACATATCTCTCTGGCTGCAGATTCGCTGCGAAAGTCTTCAGGGTTTTTTGTGATGATCTTTATGTTTCTCCAAACGATCTCTTTACCCACATCTTCGGGTTTATAAACTCCATGTACCTGCAAACCTATAAATCCAGAGGAGTCCATCTCATCAATTAGGTTTGCACATGGGATTCCGTTTACCCAGGTTCTGATAGAGCTCCCAATAGCTTCTATCCTGAAATGGTTCCAGTCATCAAGTTTGAATGCAATTCTTGCATTTTCGTCGTGAAGGAGATTATTGAGCCAACCCATCCTGCCTTCATCATAAATCCCTCCAGACCAGGCACGGTCTGATGGATCAATTTCTACCTGGTAGCCATGAACTCTTCCATTTTGATATTCAGGAAGGCTGTTGCTTCGAATTTGCACACCGGAATTAAAGTACTTTCCTGGAATCTTATACCTGACTTCATACTCCAGGATGAAATCCCCAAAGACCTTTTTGGTACATAAAAAGCTATTAGGGGTATTCGCAACGGTTTTGCCAATAATAGTATTCTCTTCCATTCTGTAATCGGCATGGCCACCTTTTTGAATCCAGGTTTCCATTTCCTGTGCAGAAATAAGATTTTTCCAAGGTGGAGACTTTTCTTTTTGAGCTCGTATTCCTGGTATATTAAAAGAAACTATAAGGATTAAAATTGCAATGCATTTCATTTTAGAAATGGTTTATAAAAATACTATTTCACTTTGCTGTCAGAATATTCTATAACAAAGCAATTTCTGGTATTATAATTATTTTAAATAATTTTAGTTTACAATCAGTTTTTTTACTTCCAGCTTATCGTCTGACTGCATATTTATAATATACATTCCTGCAGGAAGCTCAATAATATCAAGTTTTGTGTTTTTTCCATTCCAGGAAAACTCCTTCATCAATTGACCACTCATACTAAATATACGACCTTTTGCATTGATTGATATGTTTTTTTGAAAGGTGGAAAGTGTGACAAAATCAGTTGCAGGATTAGGTGATAGTTGCATCCCAAAACTATCTTTTTCACTCAGACCCACGGGTATAAATAAAGTATTGCTGTAAGAAATCAGGTTTCCTGCAATAATATAATGGGGATTAAATCCTGCTGTGCAATCATCGCATGTTACTCCTGTTACACAATTTGGATGGTTGGGGTGGCAATAATCAACATATCCAGGGTAGAATTCATAAACCATTTCCACAAATGGAATACTTACAAAGGAACTTAGATCATATTCATAAACGTAGCTTATTGATCCAGGGCACCAACCAGCCCTATTATAATACCATGTTCCATTCTGGGGTTGACAACCATCAGGATTTGGGTTGCAGTCTACCCATAAATGCTGATTGAATTCGGTACCTTCGACTTTTATTTTATGAGTAGCTTCATAAAATTCTGCAGCATTTCCTGAGTTCAAATCACCCCATCCGTGTCCTGTGTTTATTATCTTCAATTTGGAAGACTCTGTGGGATTTTGGAAACTCCAGATAATTGTATCCATTGGTTGTAAATTTGCATAATCGCCAAAAGGGAAAGTACCTCTCCAGATTGCATCCACCCAACTGTATTTATATTGAGGAGTCCCTTCCTGGAAATCGAAACTAACATCAACAATAAAACCCTGATTATTGGTTCCAATGCTAAACCTTATCTCAACTAGGCCCTGGAATATGGAGGCATAATCGGTAATATCGAGGCTATGATCACAGGGTACACCATAAGGGGTAATATACCTGAATATTTCAATCCAATCTCCGTTGGGGCCTTTTGCTTCCATATTTCCCACACGATCCCATGGATCGCAGCCTCCTGCTGGACAAGTAACATCCAGAAGAGTGATGATCTGATCAAATGATCCCACATAGGTTGGGAAAACAAAGTTTTGTGTTACTGTTGTAGAGGTAGTGGTACTGATATGTACTTGATCAAATGCTTGAATAGATAAATCGGTTATGTTATCAGTTACTTCAAAAGTGATAGTTTCTGATGATATCATTCCACCTGTACTTGTGGCCGATATTGTCATTGTATATGATCCAAAAGCCGGGGGAGTCCATTCTGCAGTGTAATATCCTGTACCCCAGCTTTTTTCTGTCATATTCTCACCTGATCCTTCAATATCATACGAAATTGTTTCAATGCTTAAAACTTCAGGATGATCGATATATGCTGAAGCAACAATAATAATGGTACTTAATTCTGTCATATAAGCGTTCGTGCCGTCTGCCGGTCTCCTGATCGTCAGATCTGGAGAGTATGCAGTAGCATCCACAACTTCAAAGGTTTGAAATACCTCCGGGGCAGGTGCCCATGTTCCGTTTCCAGGTTGGTTAGCCGAGATCGTAACAATACCCGCATCGCCAGTGAGTGTAACAATTGAGCCACTAATTGTGGCTGGTCCTTCAACAATTTCATATATAATCGGCAGGCCCGATGTTGCTGTGGCTTCAAGCTCAAACGGGGGATGAGTTGTCAGCATATTTTGAATGGAAGGGAAGTCAATATATTGAAGTTCACCCTGGCTTTCTGTTTGTGAAATAAGAATATTGTCAAAACATGCAGTTCCACCTTGTCCGTGGAAAAATATCCCATCCCAGACAGTTCTGTCTCTTTTATCTCCTGAGCCTGGAGTCAATCCCATATTTATCCCCTGAACCTCAGGTATTGCTATCCATTCACCTGTAATACCAGAATCGAATGACAGAGCCACTGCACCTTCACCATTGTTTGCAGTAAAATCGAGAACCATTTTATAACGGCACCATTCACTATTGTCAATAATAAATATTATCTCATTTCCATCAGGAAGGATGATTTTATTATTGTTTGGATTTTGTGTTGAAATGTTGAACTGTATTCCACCGTCGTTGGGTTCGGATGACAATCCAGGTGCAATATGACCATCAGCGTCCGCATCAAAACCTACTCCAAAAAACATCCCCCAATAATTTCTATGCATATCAATCTCAACTTCTACGATATCAGCTTGTGTAAGATCAAAATTGAAATTGGGAGTGGCCTTTCTTGTGGCTGTCCTACCATACCCGGCACCACTGCCATTATAAAAAGCTGATTGAGTACCATCAGGAGAAACAACACTTCCTGCAGATAAATCGATAAAAATATCATGTGGCCCAGAAGTATGTAAAATGGTAACCCAACTGTCCTGTCCATTCAGGTCACCAATGGACAGACTATTAAAATCATATTCATGAACCGTTTGGGACTCGAGATTGAAAGTTAATACTATTAACAATAAAAGAAAGCATAGTTTTTTCATAAGACATTATTTTTTATACAGCAATTAATATTTGTATGAGAGTACTACATTATCATAATCTTACGTACTTCAGTATCGTCGTTCTTCTTAATCTTAACAAAATACACTCCCTTAGGTAAGCTTGTAAGGTTTAGTGTTTTTGTTTCGCCATGCCATTCAAATTGATCGTAGATGTTTCCTGTAATATTTAGTATGGTGACTGTTGCTTTTCCGAACGGAACATTCCCTCTATATGAAAGTTCCATCATGCCATCGGAAGGATTTGGAAATAATGAGATAAATGAATCATTTCTTTTAGCAACTTCTTCAGCACCAACAATTGCTCCATTATCAATAGGGCTGGTAGAAAATTCCACAAGGTTGCAGGCTACAATTAAGTGTGGGTTAAAGCCGGCGCTACAATCACTGCAGGTACTTCCTGTTACACAATTCGGATGATTCGGATGACATAAGTCTACATAGCCATTATAAAAGACATAGTCTAAGTTTATACTTCCCTGAGCAATATATGTTGTGAGGTTATAATCAAACCACTGAGCGATAGCGCCAGGGCACCATCCTGCCCTGTTATAATACCATGTACCATTCTGAGGCTGGCAATTATCCGGATTTGGATTGCAATCGTACCAGTTATGCTGTTCAAATGTTTGAGTTCCATTAACCCAGATATGATGAGTAGCTTCATAGAACTCGGCTGCATTTCCGGTATTGAGATTGCCCCATCCATGTCCTGTGGAAACCAGTTTCAATGTGGATGCTTCCGCATTTTCATTGAATGTGAATCCAACATCCTCGACGGGTTGGAGGTTTGCATAATCACCAAACTGGTATGTGTCCCACCAGACAATATCAATATGACTATAATTAAACAGAGGTGTTCCTTCGTTAAAATTAAATGACAGATCCCACAGGTAACCGTTATCCAAGGTACCACAATTCAATCTGAAGGATACCTTACCCTGAAGAACCGACGTATAATCGGTCAGGTCGATAGTATGTGAACATGGAACTCCATATGGTGTAATATATCTGATGATTTCCACCCATTTCCCATCGTGGCCTCTTGCATCTATACTTGCAACCCTGTCCCATTCTCCACAACCACCTGTAGGGCAACTGACTTCTAAGGTTGCAATAACTTCATCAAAAGCACCCATATAGCTGGGTAGTTCTGCATCAACCACAACAGATGGAGTGCTGGTATTCAGCCAAACATCATCTACTGCTTGTACCTGAATATTTGAAACATCACTTACTACATTAATATTTACATCTACACTTGTCGTAGCTCCATAATTATTAGCTGCTGTGATGGTTATAGTATATGGTCCGTAAGCAGGCACTTCCCACCATCCTGAATAATAACCTTCACCCCAGTCGGTTGGCTGGCAGGTTCCACCATCAACACTGAATTGTACATTTGTCACTTCGAATAATTCAGGATAATCAATTGTGACATAAGAAGCCAGTTGAATAAATCCAAGAACAGGTACATATACATCACCAGTTAAGGGATTGCGTGGATCGATATCGGGTACATGTGTGCTGGGATTTATTACCTGGAAATTATTTAAAACAGGATCTGCCGGATTATAAGTGGCATTACCTGGCTGGGTAGCTTCAATTACAACTTCTCCTTCATCGCCTGTAAGAGTGAGAATATTACCGTTAAGGCTTGCGGGTCCTGATATCACTTCAAATAGAACTTCCAGTCCTGAAGTAGCAGTAGCAACCAGTGCAAATGGAGGATCTGTTGTGAGGTGATTTGGTATTTGAGGAAAAGAGATTGCCTGATATCCTGGATCAAGTGTACCGTTAAAGTTGGAGGTCTCTCCTGTTAAAGCAAAATTCATTAGTTCAGCATCCTTTTCTCCGCTTCCTATTTCACAAATAAGATGAGTAATAGAAGTATTATTTCCTCCTGGTTCACCCTGGTTGAACTTATAATACATTTGCAGATTAGGTTCAGTGCCAGTTAACTCATCGTTCATCATATCTTGTATTTCTGTTTGTGATAAACCTTTATTCCAAACAGAAACCTCATCAATTCTACCACCATAAACAAAGTTAAACCCACCAAGTAAGCTTTTTCCTATACCAAAAGGCACATCAGAACTAGAGAACTGACCAGAAGCAGAAGAGCTGCCTATAAGTGTTCCATTAACATATAGTATTACTGAACTTCCGTCATACACCCAGGCAAAGTGTTGCCAGATCTGTGGAATAGCAGTATTTGCAGGAGCTACGTATTCATGGAGCCCGGTAGTACTTTTCAAACGACATTCCATCACTCCATTACTTAATTGGATAAGATAAAACTCACCATCGCCTGAGCCAGACCTGAATCCCATATATCCCTGGCCATATCCCAGGGCATCGCAGTAGAACCATCCTGTCATGGTCAATTCACTGCCATTTACATACTGCCCTGCTGCATCAAGTATCGCAAAATCATCATCACCGTCGAAATGCAAATATTGATTTGACTGTGCAGTTGAAAAAACAGGCTGCATTATAATTAATAGCAGTAGCGCTAATTGGAAAACTTTGTACAAATTTTTCATGATTTCATGTATTGATTAATATTCATTTTCAAGTCGTATATCTAAAATTATTTTTCATTCTTCATCTTTCTATGGTATCCACCAAATCTTATATCCAGGATTATCTCCACCACCCTGATTGTTCATTGCAGCAATCCAGTTTGTAGAATTATATTCTACTTCAGAAGGGGGGTAAGGCAACCTGAAGTGATTGATTGAAGGGCCTTCTCTGGGTGTCATATTTGTTCGCCTTGTCAGTGAATATGCTTCCCACGGTTGCCTGAAAGCATCCAACCACCTTTGTGTATATATAAATCTCAGTTTTTCTTCATCGGTGGTTGCATTCCACATTCCAAAAACATTTTGTACAGAAACTGAATTTAGGCCTGGTGGGATTGTGATCATATCAGGGAAGGTTAATCCTGAAGTAGGTAATTTAGAATTACTTGCAACTTCCATCCACCAATCAACTGATGCACTCATACCGTTCATATACTCAATCTCACCTTGCTCCTGATCAAGGGGTAATACAATCCCTCTGAAGTATGCTTCAGCAAGAATAAAGTGAACTTCAGCGCCGGTGATAATAGGGATTGGCATGAAATCCTCATCTCTAATTATGAAATAGTTGAATGGAGAATAAATACATGTTTCGCCTTTTATCTGAAATGCACCTGCCTGATCGCGATGGGAATCATAAGGGATTCCTCCGGAAGAAGGAGTACCTGGTTCTGGAAACTGTGGAAAGGGAACCCATTTTTCTGCATTGTTACCTTCAAAGAATATGTATGCTCTGGGGTCGAAGATTCCACTTCCGTCCGAGCTATCGTTTGTTGATAGTTGATTCCAAATATTAGTACCCATTCTTAGTCCTTCATGCTCTCTGAATGACCAGTTCAGACTGGTGTTTTTGAATCCCATTGAGGCAGGCCAGATGCAAGCACTTTCACCGATGTATGTAATAAAATCATAACCTAAAAATATGGGTCTATCATTATCGATAATTTCTTTAATGATTTCTCCGGCAAGTATTGGTTCTTTTTCACTCATTCTCATAGCATAACGAAGACGTAATGAATTTGCCAGTTTTTGCCACTTAAGCATATCTCCAATAAATAAGCGGTCGAACTTAGAAAATGTTAAGAATGGATCTTCAGTAGTAGCAAGTTCGTCTATATTTTCGTCGCACCATTTTAATTCATTGAGTAAATGCTTATAGATTGATTCCTGAGAATCGAATTGTGGCTGTAAGTAATTCAGATCCTGAAAACCATATCCTGCTTTGAAGAATGGCATATCACCAAACATATCGGTTAATTTAAAGGTCTTATAAGCAAGCACAATCTTTAACATAGCCTTCATGTTTAAAACTTCTGGTTTTGCAGGTAATTCAGAAAATCGTTTTTCAAGTTCTCTTACACTTGATAGAGTCAGATAATAATTATTCCACATACTTTCTGTTCCAATACTAAAGTTTCCCCAGGCACTTTTTGTCAGTGCTGCCTGCTGAGTTTGTTTATATAGAATTTCATTATTAATATAAAACTGCTCATTACCTGACAGTATCAAAGACTGGATAATGCCGTTGAATAAAGATCCATCACTTGCAGTGGTAAAGCCATGAGGATTGGTGTTGATCTCTTTAAAATCTTTCTTGCAGGAAGCACAGAAAAAGATCAGGATCAGAGTGAATATTGTTATTCTTGATAATGGTTTCATCTTATATATGCTTTTCTTTTTCACTTATTTTAAGTTCTAATTTATATTTTCAGACTAAAATGATGCAGATAATCCGAAAGTAAAAGATCGTGAACTAGGCATGGAAGCCCATTCAAATCCTTGTGCATTACCTGAACCCATAATCCCTTCAGGGTTGATTTTATCAGGAAGGGTTGTATAAAAGTAGAACAGGTTTCTGCCAGTTATTGACAATGTAAGATTCTGGAAAATTTTTGCTTTTCCGATAATACTATTAGGGAAGGTATATGATAGGGAAATCTCTCTCATTTTAACCCAGGAATTCTCCATCACGCCAGGTGTTGAAATGAATTTCCCCCAGCCACCGGCATTAGGTAAATATTTATAATAGTAATGCACCACTTTATCGTTGGGTGTGCCATCTGCGTATACTCCATCCAGGATAACCCCAATATTACTTGTGTTACCATCGGGATCGGTATAAGGAAGCCCTCCTCCTTGGCGTTCGATTAATGTTTCAGGACTTTGTCCTGTTTGCAGGTTTATCACATATGAACCGCAATAAATATCACCTCCCCACTTTACATCTACAAGAGTTCCTAGCCTGAATCCTTTAAAGAAAAATTCGGTATACCAGCCTCCGATAAAGTCTGGTGAAGAGTTTCCTATCGGAACCCGCGTATCTGTAATTAAATATTTTGTGCCTTCATCATTTAATATTCTCTGTCCATTTTCATGATAAACATAATCGTAGCCATAAATAGTTCCGTATTCATCACCTTCCCTTAGAACCATTGCAGGGCCATTCAATCCCCAGATGTCGGCCAATGGTAAAACCTTTGCATTATCTCCCAGCCTCTTTACTTTATTCCTGTTTCTTGAAATGTTTAATCCGGTTTTGAATAATACATTTCTTGTTTTAACAGGAACGGTGTTTAATACAATTTCAAATCCTTTGTTGGTAAGAACTCCTTCGTTAATGGTTATTCCTGAAGCACCTGAGGATACAGGAACCGGAAGATCCTCTAGTATCTGAGAGAAGGAATACAAATAGTAATATGTAAAGTCGAGCTCAATCCTGTTGTCAAGAAATCCCAGGCTTAAACCACCTTCATAGGAATTTACTCTTTGGGGAGTTAGCTTAAATGGAGGAATGACATTTGGAAATGTTGAGGTTTGTTCTCCTCCAAACATTCCTGTATTATAATAGAAATCAAGCTGATAAGGCCTTGTGTCTGTTGCCGTCTGGGCAACACCACCTCTTAATTTCACGAAATTCATCCATGGAAGTCTGTACCTGAATTTGAATGCATCAGAGGCAATAAAACTTAATGATACTGATGGATAGAAATATGAGTTGTCTCCTTCAGGTAAAGTGGATGACCAATCATTTCTGCCAGTTAGTTCCAGGAATAGGTAATTGTTGTAAGAAAGGTTTAAGAATGAAAATACAGAGTTATTCCTTTCTTTTATGATACCTTCGTTGGGCAGCATACTTTCTACACTATTCCCTGGCTTATCTACAATAGTATTCCCGTTTTCGTCAGTAGAATAAGTAGTTTCTGTATAATTGAAAAATGTATACATATTGGGATAATACCATTGTCCTGAATGCCCGCTAATTCTATAATAATTATAATCCCAACGGCTTCCCCCCACTGTAAATTTTGCATTGATCTTTGAATTAAATAGGTTATCCTTGCTGGCGTTTACAAAGAATTCATAGATATCTGAGAAGGTGCGATTAAGACTATTAGAATAATAACCGTTTTGTAGTCCAATCAAATCAATAGGTTTGTTTTTGGTTTCGAATTGCTCCAATGTAAAGTCCCTTCCAATTCGTCCCAATACATTTAACCAGGGTGTGATATCGTAAGTCAGAGTAAGTGCACCCAGGTATTTATCTCTTTTTAGATTGGTATTGTTATTATAATAATCCCACCACAAATATTTGTTTATATACATAAAGGGATATCCTTCCTGGGGATTTCTTGTTCCATCACTATTCGCATAGTGTTCCCTATCGATGCCCTGATAACTTCTAGGCCATGAATACAGAAATCCCTTACTGAATGAATTTGCTGATTCACCCAACATAGGACTGTTCAATCTGTTAAAATTAATGTATGAAAATGACAGTTCAGCCCTTAAATTTTCTGATATTTTTAAACTTGCTCCAAGGTTCAGGGTTGTACGGTTAGAATTGCTGTTCTCAATAATCGGGGTATGATCCATTCGGGTAATAGAAACACGCATGTTTCCTTTATCACCTCCTCCTGATGCTGAAATATTATGTGTCCTGGTATTTCCATCCTTGTAGATGGATCTGTAATTGTTGGGTTGTGGTGAATAAGCACGCATTTTACCATCCCACCATAGCACCATTTGGTCATCCATTTTTGGGCCCCATGAAACAGAAGATCCATAGTATCCGAATTCTGCAGTTGTTGATGATACATCACCATCCTGATTTATTATCAAATTATCCGTGCCGTATAATCCAGGATACAATAAAGTGTCATTTCTAGTTGGAAAGCTTGGAGGGGTGAAAGAAATTGGCCCTCCATGTCCATATGTATTCTGAACTTCCCTGTAACGGTATGGATGTATTATTTTGTATGAAAAGTTATAAGTTACTCCAATACCTTTTCTTTTTGTCCCTTTTTTTGTTGTAATCAAGATAACTCCATTTGCTCCTCTTGATCCATATAATGCAGAGGCAGCACCTCCTTTTAATACAGTATAATCTTCAATATCCATAGGGTTAATATCCCCGATGGGATTTCCCCAGTCAATACCTCTACCAATATCTGTTAGCCCAGGAGTGTTTTCCATTGGAACATTGTCGACAACAATCAAAGGCTGGTTATTTCCAAAAATATTACTATTGCCACGAATTGTAATACGTGTTGATCCTCCATCAACACCATCACCTTGTGCTACATTAACACCAGCAGATCTTCCAACCAGAGCATCGATTACATTTGGTGTGTTGGATAGAACCACTTCATTGACATCAATCTTCTGTGTTGAATATCCAATTTCACGTTCCTGCCGTTTTACTCCCAGGGCTGTTACTACAAACTCATCCAATTGTGTTGAAGTCAACTCCATTACTATATAAATTTCCTTTTGTTCACCAATAAAAATCTCCAGTGTTTTATAACCTAGGAAGCTAAACACCAATGTGTCAGAATTAGTGACCTCAGACATCGTGAAATTTCCATTGATATCTGTTGTCGTGCCTTTCACTGTATTTTTAATAATAATAGTAACTCCAGGCAGACCAAACTCATCTTCTTCAGAAATAACCTGGCCACTGACGGATCTCTCCTGTGCTATGACAGTGGAAACTGCAATGATTAAAATTGTTAGAATTAGTAGCGTTTTTTTCATGCTATATTTAAGGTTATCTGTTTATTATTAATACATTTTACATTGTTAAACCATTTGTTGTATCAAAATCCCACTTGATTTTCGTTCAATAAATTTCACCGGTAAAGCCAATTGTGTCTGGTTCTTTGATAGGCCATTAATTTCATCCATCAGAATGTTTACTGCCATTTCTCCTATTTTATCAAGTGGTTGGGCGACTGATGTGATGCTTGGATGCGAAAACCGAAACAGATCAATATCATCAAAACTTACAAGGGCTAAATCATGAGGCATACGCAGATTCATTTCATTCATGTATTCCATGCAAGCAACACTGATATTATTGTTTGCTGAGAATATTGCATTAATATTAAAGGGTGATTGCATTAATTCCGGCAATACTGATCTTATCATTTTTCGAATATCTGAGAAAGCAATGGTTCTGATCCAATGATTGTTAATCCTTATTCCATTATATTTCAATGCGCTGCGGTAGCCCAACTCACGTTCTTTTATTGTACTCAGATGAGAAGGGGAAATCTTAAGAAAAGCTATTCTTTCATATCCATTCTTTATCAAATGTTCCGTAGCTTCAAATGCACCTGAATAATTATCAACACCCACAAAATTTGTGGATAGCCGTGGTAAGTGCCTGTCGATAAGCACGAAAGGATATTTTTCTTTTTTTAGCTGAGTGAAGACTGCTGTGCTTTTTTGTGTAGTCGAGATGATTAATCC
Source organism: uncultured Bacteroidales bacterium (assembly GCA_964508895.1). Classification (GTDB taxonomy): domain Bacteria; phylum Bacteroidota; class Bacteroidia; order Bacteroidales; family B18-G4; genus M55B132. The sequence goes on along the minus strand of CAZDWF010000086.1, from coordinate 465 downwards.
CTCAGTCTGCCTGTCTCTAAGCATATTTATCAGTTCAGCTTCTTTTTCAGGATTTTCATCGGAACTGCAAAAAATCAGATTGTAATTATAACGACTGGCAATCTTCTCAATCTGTTTGGCAATTTTTGCATAAAATTTATTTGATATATCGGCAACAATAAGTCCAATAGTATGAGATTTGCCAAGCCTTAACCCACGGGCAATCTGGTTTGGCTTGTAATTCAATTCCCTGACTTTATCCAATACTTTTTTTTGTGTCTCAGAACTGATGCCTTTTAAATCCCCCTGTCCATTTAATACAAATGAAACCAATGTCTTGGATACATTCAGATTATCGGCTATATCTTTAAGGGATGTCTTTTTCAAGATACTAATTTTTACTAAATCAATTTAGCTTTACGAAAAGCTTTATTATATGCTGAAATTCAGAAACTTAGAAATAATACCCTTTTAATATAGTGAATG
>CAZDWF010000085.1:0-15937 GCA_964508895.1 uncultured Bacteroidales bacterium | reverse complement strand
ATTTAAGGGCTTTATTATAATTCCCCATTGCTTCAAACATCTCAGAATAATATGCATTAATCGTTGAAAGCATATCGAAATTATTGACTTCATTTGCAAAGTTAAGAGCAGGGCGAAGGTAATTCCCGGCTAATTTATATTCTCCGGTTTTAACATATAATCCACCTATGCTCATCTGGACCCAGGCTGTAAATGGATGAAATTTTATGGAATCGCTAATAGCCAGACTTTTAAAATAACTCTTTAATGCCTCATCTTCTCTCTTTAAAGAGGCCAGATCATCTCCTATGGCCAGTAAGGAGATAGCTTCTCCTTGCTTATAATTTATTTTTCTGGCTAGCTGATAATTATCACGTTGAATTTCCAATGATTTGTTGTAATGATGAGTTGCTTTATAAATTTTCGCAATATTATCATTTGCAATCCATAAATTCTTCTTTTCGCCAATTCTTCTGAAAATCTCTGCGGCCTCATTGAAATATTTATTCGAGGTTTCATAGTCACTTAATCTTTTATTAACGACTCCAATGTTTAATAAGCTTATTGCCAGGCTCAATTCATCATTCATTTTCCTGAATATCTCTGAAGCTTCACGGAAATGGTTTAATGCCTTTTCATGATTAAACGTTTTCATATTAATAACACCCAAGTTACCCACTGCTTTGGCTATTAATCCGCTGTCTTTTATTTCTTTAGCCAATTCGTAGCTTTTCAGGAAATTATTTAAGGCTATATCGTACTTTCCTAAATATATATTTACTGCTCCCAGATCGATATTAAATGCTATCACTCCTTGTACATCATCAATTTGCTCTGCAATAACAATAGCCTTATTATACAGAATAATCGCTGTATCAATATTGCCTGATCTTTCGAAATTCATCCCCAAACGCCGATATGCCTGTAGTTCCCCTTTAAAATTATTGTTTTCAATAGATGTTTCCAGTAATAAATTTGCATAATGCATTGAACTGTCAAGATTAATATCAAGATATTTGATGGATAGCTCATTAAGCACATTCTCCTTTTCCTTACCTTCTGTTTGCTTAATCAGGCTTTTTAAACTATCAGTCTGGGAATCAGGCTCTGCTGAGAATAATACCTGTGAAAAAATAATAGATACTAATAAGGGAGCTATTCTGCTTATTGAAATAATGCGGTGGCTCATACGATCTGGGTTTTTATTGTTATATGATTTAAAAAGGATCAATGCAATTGTTACTTAAAGAAAAATCATTACTAAGATAATAAAGATTATTATAAATCCCTATGTGAAAAAAGCTAATTCTCAAATAAAATGGATTGCTATTGTGACCTTCCTTAGATATTGGAAATTATTTATACCCCATATAAATAAGCTTCCCTTGCCCTAAAATAAATTAAGCATTTTAATGTGATTTCGCCAAAAATCGTATTTTCGTAGGCGATTAAAAAAGCTTGAGTTATCATTTACACTTAACTTATAAGTATGGCAAAAGTAAAAGGAGCTATAGTCGTTGATATTGAGCGTTGCAAGGGCTGCGAAGTCTGCCTTGACGCTTGTCCTTCCGACGTATTGGCTATGAGCAAAGAGGTAAACGGAAAAGGATACCACTATTCATATATGGCAGTGCCGGATGCATGCACTGGTTGTTCGAACTGTGCAATCGTTTGTCCTGATGGTGTTATCACTGTTTATCGCATGAAAGTAGAAAAATCTTAAAGCGTCACGCGTAACGCGTTACGTAGCAAACAAGGAGCTATCATTCTTAAAAGCTACTAGCAGAAAAAAGATTAATAGATAAAAAAATAAAAATATATATAATGGGCGAACTTAAATTAATGAAAGGTAACGAAGCAATTGCGGAAGCTGCGATCAGAGCTGGTGTCGACGCCTACTTCGGTTATCCCATAACCCCTCAGTCGGAGATCATTGAATACCTCGCATCACAAAAGCCTGAAGAACGTACAGGAATGGTATTGCTGCAAGCCGAAAGTGAGGTTGCTTCAATTAATATGATATATGGCGCTGCAGGAACAGGAAAAAAATGTATGACATCTTCTTCCAGCCCAGGCATAAGCCTGATGCAGGAAGGGTTTTCTTACCTCGCCGGAGCCGAACTACCATGTGTTGTTATAAATGTTGTAAGAGGTGGCCCCGGACTTGGTACTATTCAACCCTCACAGGCAGATTATTTTCAATCTGTTAAAGGTGGCGGACATGGAGACTATAAGCTGATAGTGCTTGCCCCGGCATCTGTTCAGGAAATGTCAGATTTTGTGCCACTTTCATATGAACTTGCATTTAAATACAGAACTCCGGTTCTTATATTAAGTGATGGTTTGATCGGTCAGATGATGGAAAAAGTTGAATTATTTGATCAAAAACCACGTTGGACAGAAACGGAGATCATTGAAAACTGCCCATGGGCAACAACAGGAAAACCAAGCACAAGAGAACGTAATATTATCACATCTCTCGACCTTGACCCCAGTCGCCAGGAGAAACACAATGAAAAGCTTCAGGCAAAATACAGGCGAATAACAGAAGATGAAGTACGTTATGAAGAAATTCTTTGTGATGACGCAGAGTATGTTTTTGTTGCATATGGCTCCAGCTCACGAATTGCACAAAAAGCTGTGCAGCTGGGAAGAGAAAAAGGGCTTAAAGTTGGATTATTAAGGCCTGTCACACTATTTCCATTTCCAATTAAGATCATTCAGGGCATGCTTGGACAGGTTAAGGGTTTCTTAAGTGTTGAAATGAGTGCCGGGCAAATGGTTGAAGACATTCTTCTGGCTGTTGGCTGCAAAGTTAAAGTTGAACACTATGGTCGTATGGGAGGTATTATTCACACTCCGGGAGAGATACTTGAAGCTATGGAACAAAAAATTATCGGAGGATAAGCAATGAAAGTCGAACTAAATGATATTATAAAAGAAGAAAATCTTGTTTATAAGAAAACAAGTTTAATGACAGAAAAGGTTCTGAGTTATTGCCCCGGATGCGGACACGGAACCGCACACAGAGCTTTGATGGATATTCTTGATGAGCTAGGCCTCCAGGAGAAAACTATAGGAATTGCACCTGTTGGTTGTTCTGTTCTGGCATACGAATTCATGAATATTGATATGCAGCAGGCCGCACATGGAAGAGCACCGGCCCTGGCAACCGGCATAAAAAGATGCTGGCCAGATAAAGTTGTTTTCACTTATCAGGGTGATGGTGATCTTGCTGCAATAGGTACAGCAGAAACCATACATGCATGTAACCGTGGGGAAAACATTCTTATTGTTTTTATTAATAATGGCATCTATGGAATGACCGGCGGGCAAATGGCTCCAACCACTCTTCCTGGAATGAAATCGTCAACATCACCATTTGGAAGAGACACAACATTAATGGGAAATCCCCTGAAGATCACAGAGCTTGTTGCTGAATTGCCAGGTGTGCATTATGTAACAAGACAATCTGTTCATACTCCGGCAGCAGTTAGAAAAACAAAAAAAGCCTTCAAAAAAGCTATCGATTATCAGCTGAACAATAATGTAGGTACTTGCCTTGTTGAGGTTGTTTCAAATTGTAATTCAGGATGGAAAATGACTCCTGTACATTCAAATAAATGGATGGAAGATAATATGTTCCCATATTATCCTTTAGGTGATATTAAGATTGATGGGAAATTGGTAAACAAGTAAAAAGCAATTATTATGACTGAAGAAATTATTATTGCAGGTTTTGGAGGACAAGGTGTTCTGTCTATGGGCAAGATCCTTGCTTATTCAGGGATTATGCAAAACCAGGAAGTAAGCTGGATGCCATCTTACGGCCCTGAAATGCGTGGGGGAACAGCCAACGTTACCGTTATCCTTAGTGATGAAAGGATCAGCTCTCCTATCCTGACTGAATATGATACTGCAATTATCCTGAACCAGCAATCAATGGATAAATTTGAAAGCTCTGTTAAACCCGGTGGAACTCTCATCTACGACGGAAATGGTATTTCACACCATCCCGAAAGAAAAGATATAAATATATACAGGGTAGATGCAGCCGATGAAGCATCATTGATGGGATTGACAAAAATATTCAATATGATAGTTCTGGGAGGTTATCTGAAAGTCAAACCACTGGTAGAACTGGAGAATGTGATCCTCGGACTTAAAAAATCATTGCCCGACCGTTATCACCATATGATCCCGGATAATGAAAAGGCTATATTGAGAGGACTGGAAATTATAAAAGCTGTTCAAACAATATAAACTGAAAAACATTATTATGATAAAGCTGTCTCAAAAGTGAGAAAAAAACAATTACCACAGAGGCACAGGGGCACGAAGATATCTTAAAATATTATTTATCAAAACAATGGATTTTGCATCTCTCTGTGTCTCCGTGTCTTTGTGGTGAATGTATTAACTTTTAAGGCAGCCTCTTTTTATCTGAAAAAAAACATTAGTTTTAAAGAAAATTAACTTCGTGGGGAAAAGAATAAAAAATAAGATGCCAAGATATTTTGGTTTAAGAATCTATCTGATTTCTACTATTCTTTATTTTCTTCTGGTGTTTCCTGTATCAGGTATACTCACTTTTAAATACGGACCTGAATGGATGAAACAAGACACTGCTCAAATTGTGGATCTTCAGCCAGAAGGAGTTCGCCTTACTTTCGACAGAAGGCCAATTGACACTATAAGTGTTCTAAATGAAAGCCCGGGATCGGGGTTTGACACTATCCTTGATTTGCAAAGGATAAAAGACTCATTATCTGCAATAATTGGTGATAGTGCTGCATTTAATGCAGAGGCACCCCTTATTATAATGCCGGAGTCAAACTCCCCTTCAAATGAAATCGAAAGTGGCAATAATGAGTTTGCAGGAACAGTTGGCTTGCTGGTAAGATTACTCATAGTAAGTTTTTTACTTGGACTGGCTTTCAACCTTCCCTTTAAAATATATTTCAGGAAAATAAGAAAAGGCGAAAAAGTGTCGCCCAGGCTATTTAGGTTTTGCAAAAAGTTGCTTTTGAAAACCCCTATAATCAATGCAGGAATACTCTTCTTGTCATATGGGATCGTATTGGGTTATATGGCATACATTCTATTTATAGTAAGTGATTTCCATCCCATTACACAAAAATTCTACAATCAGTTTTTCTTTATCACCCTCGTCTCATCACTTTTAACATTATTATTTGTTTACTACTGGCAGAAACATCGTGTTCATATACGTTATATTGAGCATATTTTCACTCCTGAAGAACTCAAGAAAAGCATTTTTAAAAATACCGAGGGCAAGATCAAGAACAGGTTATGGGTTGCCTCTGCGATGACCTCCCTCCTGCCATTGATCATAGTTGTATTTTATCTTTTCATAAGCATAACAGCAATTAAAGACCTTGACACGGATAATATAAAACAGGAACACATTGATATACTCGTTGGAAATTATTCAACATATATAGAAAGCTCCACGAATATAAATGAGTTCATCAAAGAATTATTTTTTGTTAATGCATTTGACACTATTCTCATGTTTGGTGGTATTATTACCGGAATTATTATAGCATTTATATATATTCTGTTCTTTGTAAGATGGACCACTCAGGATATAACATTGCCGGTTAGGGAATTACTTCAGAATATGGAAAGAATAGGCCGTGGAGAAATGAATAGTTTTGGCATAGTGAGGACCAACGATGAAATTGGCAATCTTACTGAAGGCTATAATGACATGACCGATAAGCTCAGGGAATATATTATTAATATTTCCAGGATTAATGAAGCCAACGCTCGATTTGTACCCCGACAGTTCCTGGATTATCTCGGCAAAGACAGTATTTCAGAGATTCGCCTTGGCGATCAGATACAGAAAGAAATGACCATCCTGTTTACTGATATCAGAGATTTCACTTCGATTTCAGAACAGATGTCGCCAAAAGAAAACTTCAACTTCCTGAATAATTACCTTGGGTATATGGAGCCTGTTATCAGAAACAACAATGGTTTTATCGATAAGTATATTGGCGATTCCATTATGGCACTGTTTCCTGAGAAAGCTGAAGATGCTATCAATGCAGCCATTGAAATGAAAATTAAACTTCAGGAATTTAATCATATTATCAGTCAGTTCGGACAAGCAGCTGTAAAAACAGGAATAGGAATACATACCGGTAATTTAATGCTTGGTGTTGTAGGAGGTGAAGGCAGAATGGATGGAACGGTAATATCAGATGCTGTAAACCTGACATCAAGACTTGATGGCTTAACGAAAATATATGGCTCTTCGATAGTAATATCCGAGGATACATTAATTAAAATAAGTGATCCATCGATTTACAATTATCGCTTCCTTGATATCGTTAAAGTTAAAGGAAAGAAAAAAGCTGTATACATTTTTGAGGTTTTGGATGGAGATAATGAAGAAATCAAATCACTAAAGCTGAAAACAAAAGAGGAATTTAGTAAAGCATTACAGTTTTATAAAGACAAAAAATTTCAGGAAGCAATGGAATTATTCCTTGAAATTATTGAAATAAACCCCAATGATTTAGCTGCACATCGCTATCTCGACAGATGCAAAAAGTTCATAGAGCTCGGATTCCCTGATGACTGGGATGGAATTGAACGATTCTATTAATACAAAATGAAAAATAATTTTAATATGAGATTCAATGATGCAAAAGATTATATTTTAAAAGAACTAAAGAAAAAGCTAAGCATTGACCTGTTTTATCACGACTTAGACCACACTTTTGATGTTTTTCAGGCAGCTACTAAATATGCCAGGATGGAAGATGTTAACGAACACACACTTCAATTGATCCAAACAGCCGCACTTTATCATGATTCAGGTATGTTAAGGACTTACAAAGACCATGAAGAAGCTTCTGCAGAAATTGCCCATGAGGTTTTACCTGGTTTTGCATATACAAAAAATGATATCGATATTATCAGCGATATGATTATAACAACCAAGCTACCTCAGAGTGCTGCAACAATTACAGATAGGATATTATGTGATGCGGACCTTGATTATCTCGGGAGAACTGATTTCTTTATGATAGCCCTAAGACTTCAACATGAATGGAATATTTTGAAATTCAGAGAAACAACTTTGCTGGAATGGTACGAACTGCAAGTTGAGTTTCTTAGCAATCATAAGTTCTATACACATTCTGCTCAAACTTTGCGTAACGATCAGAAAGAAATCAACCTCGATCAGGTAATCCAATTATTGAACCATAAATAAAGATTACTTAATAATGTTAGCGCAATATTTTTATATATTTGTGATTAAATAAAACAACAATACTATGGAAACATTACTGAAAAATGTAATATTAGTCCCCACCGACTTTTCAGAAGTTTGTGGCAATGCTATTAACCAGGCAGCCGAAGCAGCAAAACTCTTGAAATTCAAGGTTGTACTCCTGCATGTTATTGATAGCAATACCAGGTCAATGCTCAAAGATGAAGCTAAGGATGCAGCATTTATTGAGGAGAAATTAAAGGATCTTGCCAAAAGCCTGGAAAATGAAAAAGGAATACTCGTTGAATATATTGCGAAAGAAGGTAATATATTTGAAACAATTCCTGAAGTAGCAAGTGAAATAGATGCCAGTATTGTTTATCTGGGAACTCACGGTAAAGTAGGCATGCAGAAACTTACCGGAAGCTTTGCATTAAAAGTAGTTACAGGATCTCCTGTACCTGTTATTGTAGTTCAAAAACGTACATTTGAAGGTGGTTATAATGACATAGTATTGCCAATTACCAGCGATGCCGGTCCCTGGGAAAAAACCAAATGGGCTACACATATATCAAAACAATTTGGTGCCAAAATTCATATTTACTATACCGATAGTGAGAAGATCAATGAAACCATTGATCTCATCACAAAGTATTTTGATGAAAACAATGTAGAATACTCTACCAGAGCTGCAGAAAAATCAGGAGGGTTCACAAAACAGCTTTTAGATTATGCAACATCTATGAATGCTGACCTGATCATGATAATGACAAATCCTGAAAAAGGATTAAAATCATTTATCCTGGGAAGCTATGATGAAGAACTTATGTTCAATGTATCACAAATCCCGGTAATGTGCATCAACCCAAGAGAGCTTAACTGGAAAAAAATAGTTACTTATTAGCATCCGATATTTAAAAAAAACACGTTATCCTACTAAACATTTTTTCTATTTTTGTTTACAAAACAGATTAAAATCTCCTCTATGGAACAGAAACTAAACAAGATCGTACTGGTACCAACTGATTTTTCAGACACATGTCAAAATGCAATTAATCACGGTGCTGAACTGGCAAAATACCTTGAATACAAGCTAACTCTATTGCATGTATTCAATAAAGATTCAAAATCTCAATTAAGGAAAGAAAATCTTACAGAAGAAGACGCGAAATCAAAATTGCAGGAGATTGCAAATAATGCCAAATCTGCATTCGAGATCGATGTAGATATATTAACGCGTGAGGGAAGCATTTTCACAGAAATACATCAGGCAGCATCCGACATTGGTGCAAATATTATGGTGCTTGGCACACATGGCAAAAAGGGCTTACAATACGTATTTGGCAGTCATGCCCTGTCTGTTGTCATGAAGTCACCTGTTCCAACTCTTGTTGTACAGCAAAAAGGTTTCGGCGAAGGCTACAAAAAGATAGTATTCCCTATTAATGATTTTACTGAAGCACGCCAGCAGGTTGAATGGGCTTTATATATCTCTAAGCAATTCAACTCAGAAATCCATATTTTCCAGCAACCTCATAAAGACTCCAGTCTTGCACTTAAAGTAAATATTGTTACTGAACAAATCGAGGAAGAATTTAAGAACCAGGGTGTCAATTATAAGATTTCCGTTGCACCCAGATCAGATCATTACTCTAAGCATTTATTGAAATTTGCTTCAGATATTAATGCTGATATGATCATGATAATGACTGATGCTGATATTTTTTCTCCTGACTTCCGTGCAGGACCATGGGATGAAAAAATGATGTTCAACGAAGATCAGATCCCTGTTTTATGCATCAATCCTAAAATTCTTGGAGAGGTATTTTATGCCAGACCTGGTTCAGGAATATAAGGTACTGTAAAGTAATTACATAACATGAAAAACCTGGTGGCCTATTATTGGCAAAACAAGCCACTCAGCCTTATATTATTCCTTGCGATCTTATTCAGGATCATTGCTGTGATATTCTCTAAAGGATATGGTATGTTCGATGACCATTTCCTGGTAATTGAATCATCTCAATCGTGGGTAGATGGTTACGATTATAACAATTGGCTCCCCGGCAGCGGTGCTGAAAAACCCACAGGTCACAGTTTCTTTTACCCGGGCATACATTATCTTTTGTTCAACACACTCGAATTTCTTGGATTAAACGATCCACAAGGAAAAATGTATATCATTCGTTTTCTCCATGCAGCTCTTTCATTGCTTATAATTGTTTTCGGCTTTAGAATAACTCAAAAGCTAAGCAATAAAGACAATGCAAAAGTTGTAGGACTGCTGCTTGCCATTTTCTGGTTCATGCCATTCCTGAGTGTAAGAAACATGGTTGAAATTGTGTGTATACCATTTCTTATGTGGGGAACATGGCTGATAATAAAAGAGATGGAGGATAAAAACAGGATATGGATGTTTCTTATTGCCGGAGCCATACTTGGAATAAGTTTTAGTATAAGGTTTCAAACAGCCATATTTGCAGGAGGACTGGGATTGGTTTTACTGTTTCAGAAAAAATGGAAAGAGCCTTTTGTTATGGCAGCAGGTTATCTGCTTGCAGTTTTTCTGATTCAGGGATTGATAGATATTTTCATCTGGGGTTATCCTTTCGCTGAAGTCTCAGAATATGTATTGTATAATTCATCAAGTTCTAATTATTCTAAATATATAACCGGCAGTCCGTGGTACACTTATATCCTGTTGATTTGCGGCATACTCATCCCTCCTGTTAGCTTCTTTCTTTTCTTCGGGTTTTTCAGGAAATGGAAAAAACATCTTTTGATCTTTCTTCCAACATTTTTGTTCCTGTTGTTCCATTCAATTTACCCTAACAAGCAGGAAAGATTCATACTAAGTGTTATGCCCTTCTTTATTATACTGGGAGTTATCGGTTGGCAGGAATTCACCGGGATATCAAAATACTGGAATAAGCATAAGAAATTGCTCAGATCATGCTGGACTTTCTTCTGGGTGTTGAATACGGCCATATTATTGATAGTCTCTACTACTTATTCAAAAAAGGCTATGGTTGAATCAATGTATTATCTATCTGATTACCAGGATAAAAAATATATTGTAATTGATAATTCAAACGAGTACGGAGCGCCCCTGATGCCAAGATATTATGCAGATGAGTGGGTTGGCTATATTGATGTTCACAGATCCTACACACCTGAACAGATAAATCCAATACATACACAGCAGGAAGAATATATTCCAGGATTTATTCTTTTCATTGAAGAAGAAAACCTTCTGCAAAGAGTGGAAAGGATGAAAAAAGTTTTTCCGAACCTTGAATATCAAGCAACAATTCAACCAGGATTTATTGATAAAGTTATGCATTGGCTGAATCCAATTAATAAAAACCGTGTTGTGGTAATTTACAGGAATAAAAACACTCCTGAATAGTAAGATTATTTCCATTTTTATTTCGGATTTTATATCTTCATAAAATATTCAGGAAAACTCATGACATCATTGCAAGCAAAAGCCAGAATTGATGAATTAAGCAAGGAGATTGAAAAGCTTAATCACAATTATTATGTACTCTCCCAGCCTACAGTCAGTGATTATGAATTTGATATGCTTCTCGAAGAATTGATCAAACTTGAAAAGGAATTTCCTGAATATGCAAGTCCTGATTCTCCATCTCAAAGAATTGGAGGCGAAATCACAAAAGAATTCAAGCCGGTAACACACAAATACCCAATGCTTTCTCTTGCAAACACATATTCAAAGGAAGAGCTGGTGGAATTTGACAAACGTGTACGAAAAATAATTACCATACCTCTGGAATATGTTTGCGAGCTCAAATTCGATGGTGTTGCCATTGGGTTAACATATATAAATGGCAAACTCATACAGGCGGTGACAAGAGGAGACGGAGTACAGGGAGATGATGTTACAAACAATGTTAAGACCATACGAAGCATACCCCTGAAGCTTCATGGTGATTATCCAGAAGAATTTGAAATCAGAGGGGAGATATACCTTCCACATGATCAGTTTCGCAAGATCAATATCTTGAGGGAAGAGGCCGGTGAAAGCGTATTTGCCAATCCACGCAATGCTGCTTCAGGAAGCTTGAAAATGCAGGATTCATCTGAAGTGGCGAAGCGAAGGCTGGATTGCTCATTATATAATGTGCTTGGAGAGGACATCCCTTATGATAACCATTACAGCAATCTGATGGCAGCAAAAAAATGGGGTTTCAAAATATCGAAGTCCATAGACCTTTACCGTGACATAGAAGGTGTTTTCAATTATATCGATGAATGGGATAAAGAAAGACACAATCTTCCTTTCGATATTGACGGTGTTGTAATTAAGATCAACACTTATCAGCAACAGAAAAAACTTGGACATACAGCTAAATCACCAAGATGGGCCATTTCATATAAGTTTAAAGCTGAGCAGGTTTCCACTTTGCTTGAATCATTAAGTTTCCAGGTTGGAAGAACAGGAACTATCACTCCTGTAGCCAATCTTTCTCCGGTACAATTAGCAGGAACTATCGTAAAAAGAGCATCTCTTCATAATGAAGATATTATCAGGTCATTGGATTTGCATGATAATGATCTTGTTTATGTAGAAAAGGGAGGTGAAATAATTCCTAAAATAATTGGGGTGGATATTTCCAGAAGAAAGTCAGGAAGCAATAAAGTAGAATTTATAACTCATTGTCCTTCATGCAACACCGCGCTGATCCGGCTCGTAAATGAAGCCAATCACTATTGCCCGAACCATGATGCTTGTCCGCCACAGATCAAAGGCAGACTGGAACATTTCATCAGCAGAAAAGCACTTAACATCGATAGCCTGGGTGAAGGGAAAATAGAGTTATTATACGACAGAGGTTTACTAAATAATGTGGCCGACTTTTACGATTTAAAATATAAAGACCTTCTTGGACTGGAGAAGATCATTCCTGCAACAACAGACAAAAAAGAGAAAAAAATTAGCTTCCAGGAAAAAACCGTAAACAACATCCTGAATGGTATTGAAGAATCGAAAAACATTCCCTTTGAAAGAGTACTTTTCGGTTTAGGAATAAGGCATATCGGAGAGACTGCAGCCAAAAAACTTGCACGGCATTTTCAATCTATCGACAATCTCATGAAAGCAAATTTTGAAGATGTAGTAAATGTAGATGAGATCGGTGAGAAGATGGCCGATGCTATCCATGAATACTTTGGAGAGTTAAACAACATATTCATGATAGAAAAGTTAAAAGCTCAAGGACTTCAATTCGAAATTAAAGAAGATGCTGATTCAGAAAGGTCGAATAAACTTGAGAACAAATCCTTTGTTGTCAGTGGTGTCTTTAACGATTATTCAAGAGAAGAACTTAAAAAACTAATAGAAGATAATGGAGGGAAAAATCTCAGCTCTGTTTCATCAAGAACAGACTATATACTTGCAGGAGGAAAAATGGGCCCCAGCAAGCTTAACAAAGCTAAAGAGCTGGGAATTCCTATACTAAATCTGCAGGAGTTTTTGGAGATGATTTAGTGAGGAACAGCGTGTTAAAGGCTATTTTCTAACCGGTGGTAAAAAAGGAAGAAATTGCAGATAGAATTACATTAAAAGATAATATCTTTATTTTGCCTATCTCATCTTAACACTTCCAACACCAGAAACACTCTGACTCACTTTTGGATTGCCTTTATAATAACATGATCCGGCACCCGAAACAGACACATCAAGTTCCTTGTTGACAAAAACCTCTACATTACCGGCTCCTGATAATTCAATATCACATTCATCAACTTCAAAATCGAAAGCCCTGATATCTGATGCACCAGAAACCTCAATATCAAGCTCATTGGCTTTACCTGCCAGGTATATTTCAGAGGCTCCACTGCTAATGATATCCAGTTCATCTAATTCCATATTGAGATTAATATCAGAGGCACCACTTCCAATAATTGCAAGCTCTGACAATGACAACTCCCCCTTATTAGTAAGATTACAGGCACCACTCATCCCTATCCTGGAAAGGTCTTTAAAGCTAAGGTACACCATCATTTCTTTTGTAGGACTTAAAGATTCTTTATTACTAATACTCAATTTATCACCAATAACTTCAACTTTTATATACTCCATCAGGTTTTCTTCTGCTTCAATAACCAGGCTTTCTGAACCTCCTTGAGTAAGCATGACATTATATGCTCCACCAACACTGATACGTGAAAAATCAGACACCGAATATTCTTGTTTTACATACTTTCCATCTCCTTTAATACCTCTGTCCATAAAACAGGATGAGAAAAGTAAAGCTATCATCAATAAGAGGAATACCACCTGTGTACGACTGCTAATTTTCATATCTGTTAATTATTAATCCTTAATTAATTTCCACATCAAAATAGTTTCCTATTATCCTAATCTTTGAAGAGGCTTCAGGGTTGCTTCCCACATAACCATCAACAATATCAGATGTTTTGCTTGGTCTTTCAATATTAAAATTCCCTTCAGGAATTGAAAACTCACCATAACTGGTATTTAAATAGAGTTGATATGAAGCATCGCTGTCCACAGTTATGCTAACATCAATATAATTGCTTTCAATATCGACCAGATCAAATCCACTTACAAGCCTGTCAATCTCCAACTCGCCATAATTACTATCAAAAATAATCTTCTTTTTCAAAGTTCCTATTGAAATCTCTGTAAATCCACCTTCAATATCCAGTACATCAATATTATCAATTGTAATTTCATCATATTTTGAATCAGCTATAACTTTAGTTACATCTTCAATATCAATTTCAGTATATTTTGATTCGATATTAAGAAAACCGGCTTTGTCAATATTAACTTCAGAATATGCCACATCAATATTTGCATCACTTAAAAGTCCAATTTCCACTTCACCAACATATTGCATATTCAGATTACAAGCAATGTTTGGGAGACTACCAACAACCATTTCTCCATATTTTAAAGTTATATCAGTTTTTCCCTTGATCATATCTATCCATAACTCACCATATTTATGAGTAATGTCAGCACTAATAGTTTTGGGCGCAAAAATCTCATAGTCTATTGAAAACTTATTATTTCCCCTGAGATTATCAATAGAGGTTTCAGCTGATACCTGGGAGCTGTTTCCTTTTAATGAAATATCAATCTTTTCAAAAAAGTCAGTGGCTCTTTTTTGACTACTTTTTTCAACAGTAATAACAACTACAATTGATATCACATTTTCGTCCCAGTTCTTGATTACAACATCACCATAACGCGTATCGGTTTTCAGGAGAGCATCAGCATTGATGTTAAACTTTTCCTGATAGACCTTTTTAAATTCATCGGCATAAATATTTGTCACAAATAGTGAGCAAAGAATAAATGCAATTGTCAACACAAATAATTTTTTCATTTTTATCAATTTTAATTTAATTTACATTCTACATAACCTACTTACAATACTTTCCAGGACATCTGATTTTGATTTAAAACTTGCTATCAGGGCCTTTTGAACTTTTTTATTCTCAGGATTTGTTTTATATTCATCAACAAGCTCCTGGTTATTCTTTTCTATTGCATCTATTTCCTTCTGTGCAATATTCCTGATCTCCTGTGCTCTTTCTTCATCCTGAACACATATATCAATCTGTTTTAATTTTTCCTGAGCCCTGGCATCATAAAACATCCTGGCAGTTTTGATCTCCTCAGGCAGCTCTGCAGCCATGGCCTGGTTCTGCTCTCCATTCGGAAGAAAGACGAAAAGGCTAGAAATCATCATCAAAACCAGGATAGCTGCAGCAATTTTCAATATTTTCTCAAATCTTTCAGCAAATCTGTTTTCATTTTCGTGTAGCCTATCCAGCTTATCAGAGAATCTTTTTATGTGCCCATCAAGTGGGACATTCGTATCAAATTCCTTTTTATTTTTTCTTATTTTATTTTCTAAAATGCTCATGTCGATTCTTTTTAGTTAAACAACTGGCTAGGATGACCTACTGTTTTTCTGATTTCTTGCAATAATTTTTGTCGGGCCCGGGAGTATTTTGTCCTAACAGCCCCATGCTTCATATCCAGAATCTGGGATATTTCTTCATGATCATATCCTTCCAGGAGGTATAAGGAAAGTATAATCTTATAACGATCAGGAAGCCTGTCAATAGCCTGCCTTATACTCTCAACTTTCCATGAAAGAATTTCAACTGGATCTTCATCATAAACCTGCTTAGAGACCTTGGTTTCATTTTCCGTGATCTCATTATAGGTTTTTGACTTTTTCATGGCATCAATAGATCTGTTTATTACAATCCTTTTAAGCCATGCGCCAAAACTGGAATCCTCATTAAAGGTATCAATCTTACTAAATGCATCCAGGAATGCTTCCTGCATAATATCTTCTGCATCTGTCCGATTTCCAATTATCCTTAACGAGGTGTTATACATGGCTTTATAATACAATTTATAAATCTCGAATTGTGCTTTCCGCTCATTGCGTTTACACGCATCTATTAAATCCTGATGAATAATTTTTAGCCTTTTCAAAATATTCTTCCTTTAATTAAATGACACAGAATTTTTCAAACTGTTACACTTTACATGTCAAAATAATAAATTTCCCTATTTTTGCCAAATATTTTTGAAATTATAAAAATCCAGGATGGCATTATTACACTCATTTGAAAAGAGCGGAAACTTTCTCTTCAGAAACAGAAGTTTTTTACCCTTAATACTATTTGTAT
>CAZDWF010000084.1:0-16465 GCA_964508895.1 uncultured Bacteroidales bacterium | reverse complement strand
GTATCAACTTCCCTTGGGATGGAGTATAAGCCGCTCGGTTACTTTTCAGTATTTATATCACCAGTTTCCGGAAAATTCACATTTGTCCTGAACCAGGAATTAGCAGACAAAGGATCGTATGGTGTTGAACCTGCTGAAATTGATGAAAATACAGGAGAGATAATTAAACATGGTGGAAAAATAAAATCCGAATTTGGAATTAACCTAATATTGAATTTTCAAAAAGAGGTATTGAAAAACATTAATATTATGACGATCTTCAACCTGTACAACAACTACCTTGATGATGAAAAAGTTAATCGCTGGAATATGGATCTCGACTGGGAAACAAACATAGATTTCAGTATCAACAAACATTTCTCAACTATTCTATATGTTCATATGATTTATGATCATAATGCAATTATTCCTGAATATGATTATGTTAATGGAAAATATTCAAAAGTTGGTGAAAAAGGTCCAAGGTTACAAATTCAAGAATCATTCGGAGTTGGCTTATCATTAAAACTATAGTTAAATTGCCTGCTATGAAAAACTACCGGGATTTATCCATAAATTTGTTAAAAAATATCAATGGATGATCTTGCATCAAATATCAAAGAGGCAGCAGAGCTGATAAAAAAATCAAGATCCACAAATGCTTTTACAGGAGCTGGCATTTCCGTTGAAAGCGGAATACCACCTTTCAGGGGAGATGACGGATTATGGAGTAAGTACGATCCTATAATCCTTGATATAAATTATTTCATGGAAAACCCGGAGGCATCCTGGAGAGTTATAAAAGAAATATTTTATGATTTTTTTTGGAAATGCAAAACCCAATAAAGCCCATGAAGTTTTAGCAAGATTAGAAAAAGAAAAACATCTCAATTCAATCATCACACAAAATATTGACAATCTACATCAGGAAGCAGGAAGTAAAACCATACACGAATTCCATGGTAATTCTCAAAAGCTCATTTGCATGATCACAGGAAAATCATATGACCTTGAGGAAGTGAATCTGAATAAGATACCACCCAGAAGCAAAGAAACAGGTGGCTTACTTAAACCTGATTTTATCTTTTTTGGTGAGGGCATCCCACAGAATGCTTATACCAATTCTGTTGAAGCTGCCAGGAATTCGGAGGTTTTTATTGTAATCGGCACCACCGGTGAAGTAATGCCGGCAAGCCAGATGCCCCTGATAGCAAAACAAAATGGAGCAAAAGTGATAGAGGTGAACCTTGATCCTTCGAACTATACCAATGATGTTACAGATATTTTCCTGCAGGGAAAAGCGACAGACATAATGGATAAACTTGAAAAAGAAATTTATAAATAAATAATAAAATGGATGTAATTCTGATCATAATAGGAATATTACTGATCCTTATAGGATTTGTTTTTTGCATATTACCTGTTTTACCTGGCCAAATCATAAGCTACTTCTCATTAATTATCTTACAATTATCAAGTAAAAAACCTTTTGAAGAAGACTTTCTTTTATTCATGGCTGTAATTGCTGCAGGTGTTACAGCACTTGATTATATTGTTCCTGTGATAGGTACTAAAAAGTTTGGTGGAACCAAAAGAGGAGTAAGAGGAAGTATGATTGGCCTTGTAATTGGTGTGATCGTTTTACCAATTACAGGTATCATAATTGGCCCCTTTGGAATATTAGGCATTATACTGGGACCCTTTCTTGGTGCATATATTGGTGAATCCACCGGTGGACAAGATTCAAAGCAGGCTCTCAGAGCTGCCTTTGGTTCATTTATTGGCTTTTTAGCAGGAACCATGATGAAAATCACCTATACTGTTGTAGTGGCTTTTTACTTCTTTCAGAATCTGTAAATTATAAAAAATGAAGAGTAAATTGGAATATGAGAATCCGGCATCAGGCATCCGGCATCAGGCATCAGGCATCAGGCATCTCTTACTCCCCACCTTACTCTTATTAGTTTCAGTAATACTAGCTGGCCCGGGAGATACCATCATAGTTCAAACCATTGACCACTCTACCCCTGTTAACCCCGGATGGAACCAACCCAGAGAAGGATATTACCTTTTCCCTCCTGACACAATCTCATGGGAGAAAATATTAATGTACCATACGTTACAATGCGATCTTTCGCAAAGTCCTGCCTGCGGAGAGTGGGATTATACCACTCACACCTACCTTCATCATCATACAGGTCAAATGGATTCAAACTTGTATTATCATCCAAGCTATTTAATAGCAGGACAAGCACCTGATTCTTTTATGTATATGAACTCGGAATCATGGAGTTATGAGGCATATTTCAATTATGAAAATTATACATCACCTACTAATACAGCTCCTGTTGGAATAACCTCAACAACATTTTCATTAAATGATCCAGGTGAAAGTCATGATGCAAGGCATCAATTTCTCTTTACAGCTGAACGACTTATTATCGCAGGCTTACTTAATGATAATATTACTGGAATCCAATTTTTTCAAAATACAACAGCTAATACCCTTAAAAATCTCACTATTAGAATAAAACATACCGAACTTGAAGAGATCACTGCTGAAGTGTTTGAAAATGAAAACTTTACAACAGTTTACCGGTGGGATTATTTAAACCCTGTAATTAACGATTTTGTGGAACTCCCTTTTGCATATCCATTTTTATGGGATGGCACTTCAAACATTGTCGTGGATATCAGTTACCAAAATGATAATAGTGTAAATATTTATTCTCTTGGGGCAGAAACAACCTCTGTTAACAATTCCATTTCATCAACGCAAGAAGACAATTGCCTCTACCTGGATGGCGATTATATTGATATCCCTACGGACATACTTTCACAACTCGATAGTGCTGTGACAATTTCTTTCTGGCAGTATGGTGGAGAAAGTCAACCAAAAAATAATTCTATTATTCATGCCAGGAATGAAGATGGAGACAGAGTGCTTAATGTGCATATGCCATGGAGTAATGGAAGAGTTTACTGGGATGCAGGACAGGATAGTGGTTATGATCGAATTGACAAGGCTGCTAACCCTGAGGATTATAAAGGACAATGGAACCACTGGGTATTCACTAAAGATGTGAGCGTAGGGCAGATGAAGATTTACCTGAACGGGATACCCTGGCATATAGGTACTGATAAAACAAAAGCAATGTCAGGAATCACCTCATTTATTATCGGTGCAGGAAGCGCAAGCAATAATTTCTACCAGGGCATGATCGATGAATTTGCAGTCTGGAATGTAGCACTCGATATGTATACTATTATGAATTGGAATTTCAAAGAGATTGATCCCTCCCACCCTTTCTATTCAAATCTTTTAGCTTATTATAAATTCAACGAAGGCTCAGGATATGAGATCACAGGATCGGGAAATTATTTAACTGAAGCACAAATGTATGGCTATCCTTTATGGACTGATCATAAGGGCGACAGGGTAACAGGATTCTTGCAAAATCAAACAATACCTTATTTTAACTTTCAAAATGGAAACTATAATGCTTCTACCCTTGATTCATTACTTATTATTGATACGATTCCAAACAGTGAAGTAATGATAGTAATGTATGAAGATCCACAAAATCCATTGGTTTCAACTGACACATTGAACAAATGGCCTCATTATTACGAATACACTTTTGGGCCAAATGGTTTACCACTAGATACAACCCTGATAGCTCCTGATGGAATTCTTTATAAACAGGAGTGGCCATATTATGTCCCTTATGAGGTGATTACAAAATATGAGCTGGGCCGATATATTACTCCTTATGGTATTGGATTAAATCTCGGAAATGGATTTACCTGGGTTTATGATGTAACAGATTTTGTACAGTTTTTACATGATACAGTCCATCTTTCTGCAGGAAATTTTCAGGAGCTTCTCGATCTTGATTTCATAATGATCGAAGGTACTCCAACAAGAGATGTTATTGCTTTAGACAGGCTCTGGCACGGATATTACAAACTTAGCGATTTTGAGACCGTTGTATTACCAGATACTGCTGACCTCCATCCTGAAGCTGAAATGTTCAGGGTGAAAATAATTACCTCCGGTCATGAATGGGATAATGCTACCAATTGTGCTGAATTCTGTCAAAAAACACATTGGCTTGACGTGAATGGAAATACTGAATACAGTTGGGAGATCCTTGATGAATGTTCAACAAATCCGCTTTATCCTCAAGGTGGGACATGGATCTATGACAGGGCAGGATGGTGCCCCGGGGCTAAAGTAAGCTCAAGAGATCTTGAAATTACAGATTTTGTAACAGGAAATTCAGCTATCATAGATTATAACGCAGAGTCAGACCCTTACGGACGTTATAGTGTATGCTCATATCTTGTACAATACTCTTCCCCACATTTCGGTGTTGATGCTGCAATTGAAGATGTTATTAAACCAAACAGCAAGAAGTTTTACGGACGGTTTAATCCAATGTGCGGAAGGCCTGAGATAATCATCAAAAACACCGGGTCAGAAATCCTCTATAGTCTCGATATTGAATACGCTCCCCAGGGTGCAAACCTGCAAACATACTACTGGACCGGCTTCCTGAACTTCCTGGAAACGGATACAATTGTTGTTGATCCTATTGACTGGACAGGCTGGATTAATGGCAACAATACATTTAATGTTGAGATCAGCAATCCAAATGGTACGCAGGATGAATATGAGCCAAATAATCATTATAAAACCACATTCGATCTCTAACCTGAATTCGAAAACGAATTTATTATCAATTTCAAAACAAATAAAGCCGGTTATCAAAACATGTATGAAATAGTTGATTCAGAAGGCACTGTAGTTTATCAAAGAGACAAGTTTGAGAATCTGACCACATACAAAGATACAGTGCTATTAGCTGATGGTTGCTATACTTTCACCTTACACGATAGCGGAGATAATGGAATATCATTCTGGGCTAACAACCAGGGATCAGGGTTCTTGTATTTTAAAGATATGGCTGGAAATATGCTTCATAATTTCCGTTCCGATTTCGGAAGATTTATAAGTCTGGATTTCACTATTGGCATGGCAGTCAACCTCCCACAAAATAATTTCGAAGGGCATATAGACGTCTTTCCAAATCCTGCGAACAAACAGGTAAATATTACCATTGGATTAGCTTCTGAACAGGATGTTATTCTCAGGATATTTGATATTTCAGGTAAAGAGGTCATATCCAGGAAATATATTGGTTCAGCTAAGATCACTGACAGGATAAATACAAGTTTCCTTAAAGATGGTATGTATTTTATTTACATTCAGATGGCCGAGGGAATAATTAATAAGAAATTAATAATTAACAATTAATAATCTCTTCCTCCCTCCCTCCTCGTAGGGAGGACCAGGGTGGGTGAAAAAAAAGATGAAAGATAAACTTGATGATATACGATTTAATGATTTAGCGCGCAAGGTCAGAATGGATGTTGTCAGGAGTTTATCAAAGGCCGGGTCAGGGCATCTCGGGGGATCATTGGGTCTGTCTGATATTTTTACTGCATTGTATTTCTCTGAATTGAATCATAATCCTGAAAATCCATCCTGGGAAGAAAGAGACAGGCTTATTCTTTCTATCGGACATGTTGCACCGGTACATTATGCTAGTCTTGCCAATGCAGGATATTTTCCTGTAAAAGAATTATTGACTTTAAGAAAACTGGGGTCACGACTGCAGGGACATCCTGGAAGAGATCATAATTTACCTGGATTAGAATTATCAGCAGGATCACTGGGGCAAGGTTTATCTGTAGCTGTTGGCATGGCTTTAACTGCAAAGCATGACAATAGAAACTGGAGAACATGGTGTATAATGGGAGACGGAGAATTGCAGGAAGGATCCATCTGGGAAGCAGCAATGAGTGCAGGCCATTATAGATTAAATAATCTCACAGGAATTGTTGACAGAAATGAAGTTCAGATCGATGGCAAAACAAAAGATGTAATGGACATTGAACCCCTCCGACAAAAATGGGAAGCATTCAACTGGAATGTGATCGAATGCAACGGCCATAATTTCGATTCAATCCTAACATCATTTGAAAAAGCAAGAAATGAAACATCAAAACCAACAGTAATAATAGCTAAAACACATATGGGAAGAGGAATTAAGGAAATTGAAGATGATTACTCCTGGCATGGCAAAGCACCAACAAAAGAAGAAGCAGACAGGTTTATAGAGGAGCTTGGCAAATAATTATCGCCTGCCTACCGACAGGCAGGATTGTCAGTTGTCAATTTTTAATTCTAAGTTTCATTTTTCATTATATTATGACAAAGTTCATCAACAGAGGAAAAACATCAACAAAATCCGGCTTTGGAGAAGGAGTTCTTCAGGCAGGAAAAGACAACACCAATGTTATCATTCTGGGTGCAGACATAACTGCTTCCGTTGGCCTTAACCTTTTTAAAAATGTCTTCCCTGAGAGATTTTACTCCATGGGGATCGCAGAACAAAACTGCATAGGAGTTGGTTCAGGAATGGCATTATCAGGTAAAACTCCTGTTTTTGCAACCTATGGTGTTTTTTCAGCATTACGTACTACTGATTTTATCAGGATCTCTGTTTGTTATAATAATCTTCATGTTATCATTGGAGGTGCACATGCAGGTATATCTGTCGGGCCAGATGGTGCAACTCACCAGGCACTGGAAGATATAGCAGTAATGCGTGTTCTTCCAAACATGACTATTCTTTCTCCTTGCGATGCCACCCAAACAAAAATCGCAACCTATAAGGCTATAAATGAATTAGATGGCCCTGTTTATATTAGATTTGGACGTACTCCTGTTCCTGATTTCACTGATGAATCACAGGAGTTTATTCCTGGAAAAGCACAGGTATTAAAAGAAGGAAAGGATTTATGCATCATTGCCACAGGGCATTTGGTATGGGAAGCATTACAGGCAGCTTATGAATTAGATAAAAGAGGAACCAGGGCAAGGGTAATTAACATGCACACAATAAAACCACTTGATGAAAAAGAGCTTGTAAAAGCAGCACAGGAAACAGGAAAGATCATCACAGCAGAAGAACATCAGATCATTGGAGGTTTGGGATCAGCAGTGGCTGAATGCCTGGCAAGAAATCATCCTGCACCAATAGAATTTGTAGGCATAAATGATAGTTTTGGTGAATCAGGAGATCCTGAAGAATTGATAAAAAAATATAAAATTGATTCAGAAGAAATAATAAAAAGAGCATATAAGCTGTTAGAAGTAAATTAGCAATTTGCTTATGATAAAATACATTCTTCTCATACTATTCCTGTCAATTGCATTTATCAAGGTGAATGCTCAGGTGCAATACATCAATGCTCAATGGGGTTTTGAGATAGATAGAATTGGCGAACCTATGGAAACGAATTACGAAGATGGGTTTCATCTGTTCATGGAAAGAAGAACTGTCGACAGGACCAAATATCTATCCCTGGAAATCGACATTTTTAAGTTCGATCACATTATTGAAAACCCTTTAGCCTTTAGCGACTCTCTTCTTGCAATGGAATTCCTGGCGCATTATGATGATCAGGGAGAAATATCATTACTAAAAAGAGATGACATAGAAGTTGACAGCATTCCGGGCATACTTGCTAACATCAAATTACAAATTAATAAATCCAACATACTGAATATTGTATACATGAGTTTTTGCCGGAAGAATATTTATTATGTGATTATGTATGGAAGCCCAACGCAATCATTTGAGGCGATCGAAAAGCATGCGGAGAGTTTTGGGTTTGTTAGTGAACAGTGAACAGGGAACAGGGAACAGTGAACAGGGAACAGTGAACAGGGAACAGTGAACAGGGAACAGTGAACAGGGAACAGTGAACAGATCAGGCATCTCCTCAAATTTATTTCTTACCTTTACAGGAACATAAAACAAGATCAATCATGAGCGTAAAAGGCACTAAAACAGAACAAAACCTTCTCAAATCATTTGCCGGTGAATCACAGGCACGTATGAGATACGACTATTTTTCAAAACAGGCTAAAAAAGAGGGTCTGGAACAAATATCTGCCATTTTTGAGGAGACAGCTTTAAATGAAAAGGAACATGCAAAGAGATTCTTCAAGTTCTTAGAAGGTGGCATAGTGGAGATAACAGCAGCTTATCCTGCCGGTGTTATTGGATCCACTCTTGAAAACCTTAAAGCTGCTGCAGAGGGTGAAAACGAAGAATGGACAGAATTATACCCGAAATTTGCAAGAATTGCTGAAGAGGAAGGTTTTAAAGAAATAGCCGTAGCTTTTAAGATGATCGCTAAAGTTGAGAAAGCTCATGAAGAAAGATATCTTATACTATACAACAACCTTCAGGAAGGGAAAGTGTTTGAGAGAGAAGGCAAACTAATATGGAAATGCAGAAACTGTGGCTACCTTCATGAAAGTACCAAAGCACCTAAAATATGTCCTGCTTGTTTGCATCCACAAGCGTATTTTGAGATTAAGGAGAGTAATTACTAAAATTGTCAATTGTCAGTTGTCAATTTTAAATTTTGTAATTTATTTAAGATTTATGAATTTCATTTCCCAATTAAATGGTATTATGAGAAAAACTACAATAATACTTTTTTTTCTATTTGTTGGCTTTCAGATTCTCTCACAGGATAAGGCCCCAAATGGTTTCAGATCTCTGTTCAATGGCACTGATTTTAGCAATTGGATTCTACCCGAAGGCGATAATGGCCACTGGAAAATAATTAATGGAGTGATTGACTGCGATGCTTCAAGCGAAGCTAAAGGAGACAAGAACTTATGGAGCGATAAGGAATACAAAGATTTTGTACTCTTAGTTGAATGGAGAATAAAAGAAACACCCTACATTAACGACAGAATTCCACTTATACTTCCCAGTGGTTTAGCAAAACTTGATGAGAATGGTAAACCCATTAAAATGTCATTGCCTGATTCAGATTCAGGAATATATCTCAGAGGCAGCAGCAAATCCCAGGTTAATATCTGGTGCTGGCCTGTTGGCTCAGGAGAAGTATATGGTTACAGGGCAGATCCCAACATGCCTGAAGATATAAGAGCCGGTGTTACACCAAAAACAAATGCTGACAACAACATAGGTGAATGGAATAAATTCAAAATTACTATGAAAGGAGACAAGCTCAGTGTCGAGCTGAATGGTAAATTAGTTCTTGACAATGCTGAATTACCGGAAGTTCCGGAAACAGGAAAAATTGCATTGCAACATCACGGACATAAAAAGGACGGAAAGTGGGCTGGACCACCAAGCCTGGTTCAGTTTAGGAATATCTACATCAAAGAACTTTGATAAAAGCACCAAATCCTAAATTACAAATTCCAGGCAAATCTCAAAAACAAATCCAAAATTCCAAAAGTGCAAGATGTTAACTTTTGCAGGTTTGAAATTTGATTGTTATGATTTGTTATTTACTTGGAATTTCATTTTTTGAATCTTGGGATTTTCTTCTCCATATATCCAATAATCTACATCCTGCATCCTCTCCCTTTCCTTATGTAAATTGCATTGACAATTATAGCTATGCCTTCGTATCTTAGTTAATTATAAAAAACTAAGCTATGAAACAAAAAACCAATCGTCGTAATTTCTTTAAGGACTCTGCTAAGGCAGGTCTTACAGGATGTGCTCTCATTATGGGATCTGGTGTTATGGGATCTGAATTCCTGAATTACCTTGCCCAGGAAAAAGAAATTGATCCGAAAACCCTGAATTATTGCGGATATACTTGTCCGGCAGACTGCCAGTTCAAAAAAGCTACTCTCGAAGATAATGTAGATCTTAAAAAAGAAGCATTTATTAACTGGGGGATTGAAGAAAGGTATGGCATCAAATTCGATGCAGAAACTGCTTTCTGTTATGGTTGCAAAACCAAAGACAAGCCAGATGGAGTGGTTGTAACCCAATGTACGGTAAGAAGCTGCGCTATTGAAAAAGACTTTGATTGCTGCATTGAATGTGATGAACTAACAAGCTGTGACAAAGACCTGTGGAAACGTTATGCAAAGTTCTATGAACAGGTGAAAGAAATGCAAATAAAATACAAAGCATAAAGCATAAATCTCAAAAGAGCAATATGCTAGCTTTTGAAAGTTTGGAATTTAACTATTGTGATTTGTTTTTTGCTTGGAATTTCATTTTTTGATATTTGGTATTTCATGCTTGATTTTTGCTTGGAGTTTGTAATTTGAGTCTTGAAATTTGATTTTCATAACTTCATGTTCACTATCTTTACACAAAATTCAAACAATGCCACGATATTTCCTGAAACTTGCATACAATGGAACTAACTATCATGGTTGGCAAACTCAGGACAATGCCATATCAGTTCAGGAAACTATCAATAATGCAATTTCAACACAAACAGGATGTGATATTAATTTAACAGGATGCGGCAGAACAGATACGGGTGTGCATTCAAAAGAGTTCTATGCACATTTTGATATAGAGAAAGCTATTGATAATAGAGAGAAATTCATTTTCAAACTAAACAGTTTTCTGCCTTCAGAAATAGTCATATTCGATTTAATTCCTGTCAAGGATAAAGCAAATGCACGATTCGATGCAACTTCCAGAACCTATGAATATCATATCAGCAGGATCAAAGATCCATTCAAAAATGATCTGGCTTATATCTTATATGGTGATATTAATGTTAATGCAATGAAAGATGCAACAAAAATCCTGAAAGAATATACTGATTTTACCAGCTTTTCAAAACTTCACACACAGGTTAAAACAAATGACTGCAAAATCACCCAGGCTTACTGGAAGCAGAGTGATAATCTTATAGTTTTCACCATTACTGCCGACCGCTTTCTGAGAAATATGGTTCGCTCAATTGTTGGCACATTGTTAGAGATTGGAAAAGGAAAAAACAACATTGACGATCTGAGAAATATTATCAATGCAAAAGATAGATCTAAAGCAGGATTTTCAGTTCCTCCTCAAGGATTATTCCTCACAAAAATCGAATACCCTGAATATATATTTTCAACACAAAACAACTAATTATCAACCACAATCAATAACTAAAAACCTACCTCATGCTCCCAATTATCACAGGCACAATAGCAAGCGCACTTCATGTAATCGCAGGACCGGATCACCTGGCTGCTGTTACACCATTAGCTATAGAAAGCAAAGGCAAATCATGGAAAGTGGGTGTTTCATGGGGAATCGGACATGTGCTTGGGATGTTATTAATTGGCGGACTTTTCCTTTTATTCAAAGACTTAATTCCGGTTGAAGCCATTTCAGGATACAGTGAACAGCTTGTCGGTATCGTCTTGGTGTTAATTGGACTATGGGCTTTATATAAAGCATTTAAAAGAAAGGAAGGAAAGCATTCACATCCGCATTTTCACACCAAACCCTTACCTCATGTACATGTTCACAAGCATATCCATCCTGACGAACATGGTGAGCATACTCATGATCATACGTCAACTCCTGTTAAGCAAAATAATATGGCAGCATTTCTTGTAGGCACCTTACATGGCTTTGCAGGTGTATCACATTTGTTACTTGTAATTCCAACCCTTTCATTTCCTTCTGTTTTTGATTCGTTTATGTATCTTTCAGGATTTGCCATAGGTACTATCGGGAGCATGGGATTATTTGCTCTTATTCTTGGAATCATAAGCTTAAGAACATCACTGGCACACAATCATAATCTGTTTAAATACCTAAGAATAATTGGTGGACTATTTGCTATTGCAATTGGTATATTCTGGTTTTTCAGCACTATGTAGTGGCTTTAATAAATCGTCAATAACTTCCTTACGCTATATGTAATCTGTTATGAAAAAAGTTAACATATCAAAGTTATCAAATGATGAATGCTGGAGTGTTCAAATCAACGGAACACTATATTGTCAAAATTGCAAATGGGCAGGGATCAGTGCATGTGAAGGCAAAGATATATTAAAAACCGGAAGAAACCATAAAGGATATCTGATTGGTGAAGAGGGACTTGCTGAAGTCAGTTAAGCTTATTTGAAAATTATGCTAGCGCGGACTTGTAATCCGGGCTAAAGCGAATCATGAATAAAAGCACGGACAACATGTCCTCGCCAGCAATCAGTATTTAATGTAAAGCACCTCATCCCTAAATCCCTTCTCCTCAAGGAGAAGGGATCACAGCAGTGCAGATATTTTATTTTGTTCCCTGATCAGTTGGCTTATTGCTTTCTCCCCTCTCTTTTAGGAGAGGGGTTGGGGGTGATTATCAGGCTTACTTCTTAATAAGTTTAATTAAGACAATAGAGCCATCATTTCTTACTATCCTGCAGAAATATATCCCATTGGCCAATTCTGTTGTGTTTATCGTTAAATCTGGTTCATTTAGCGAAATAATTTTACCATAAACATCCACGCATGTCAGGTCTGTAAGGATTATTTCCCTGATATTATTAAGGCCTTCAATAGTGATCAGGTCTTCAAATGGATTTGGATATACCTTTATTCCATCATGCTGTATTTCACCAAGTCCCACTAGTACGTTGATATAATCCACCTTATTTATTGAATCAAAGCCGCCCGGTCCGGTTATTTTCAAACTTACCGAATATGCTCCTGCTGCTGAATATATATGAGATGGATTTTGGATAACGGAAGTATTGCCATCACCAAAATACCATAACCAATCTGTAATACTTCCCAATGAAAGATCTGAAAATGCAACCTGCAAAGGGAAATATCCTGAAGTGGGACTTCCTGAGAAATCAGCTGTAGGTGCATTTGCAAAAACTTGAATATAGTCAGTTTTCACTTCTGTATCCTGTCCGCCAGGACCAGTCGAAGTTAAGGTAACAGTGTAAGTTCCGGCAGCAGTGTAAATATGTGTAGGATTTTGCATTGCTGATTGTCCGCCATCACCAAAATCCCAATCCCACATATTCACAGTGTCTACCGTAAGATCTGTGAACTGAACATCCAGAGGCATTGAACCACTTGTAGGTGTTCCGCTAAAGTCAGCTATTGGTGCAGGATAACTAACTGTAATGTAATCCGTTTTAACCTCAGAATCAGATCCGCCAGGACCGGTAACGGTAAGAGAAACTGTATATGTTCCCGGATCGTTATAAGTATAAAGCGGATTTTGAACAACAGAAACACTTCCATCACCAAAATCCCATGACCATGTATCAACTGAATCTATTGAAAGATCAGTAAACTGAACATCTAAAGGTGCAATACCTGAAGTTACATTAGCTGAGAAATCAGCAGTTGGCTGAGCCCATATAGAATAAAGATCTGATTCCCATACCCCTCTGCCATAAGTAGCAGCATACAACTTGCTATTTGCTGAATTTATTGAGTCGTAATAAATCTCCAGCTCAGTAACGACAACGTTGGGCAAGCCATCATTAAACGGTGCCCAGCTGCCTCCATCTCTCATTGTATACACTCCGGCATCTATACCTGCATATAATTCTATTCCTGAAGTATATTGAGTATTTTGAATAACACACATAACCGGCATTTGCGGTAGTCCGGCAGAAATATTATTCCAGCTCGTTCCACCATCGGTACTTTCATAAACTCCATGAGTATTATATTCACCCATCGCCACCCATATATGGTTGGGATCATCATCTTTAACGGATATGTAAGTAATATTAGATGAAGAAACCGGAAGGTTGGAAGTGATGTTTGTCCAGGCTTGCGTCGCTCCTCCCCCATTCGTTGTTCTGTAAACATCACTCAATGTTGCTGCATAGATGTAATTTGTATTACTGGCAGAAATAGCCATAGAACGAAAATCTGTGGAGCTTCCCTGATTACTTATCTGGCTCCAGGATGAGCCGGCATTAGTAGTCTTCCATACATCACTGTATCCAACATAAAGTGTTTGATTGTTCAGCGGGTCCATCAAATAAGGGGTACACCACCAACCACTTCCCGGCAAGCTTCCTGTAATCAGATTAGAGTTAACCCAATAATCTGTTGTTTTGTAGATATCCCCATAATAAAGTGTACCATATTGGGTGTTTTCATCAGTATAATCGATAATACATTCAAAGCCATCTCCTCCTATAATATCAGTCCAAACGCCACCCAGTTTTGCTTTGCTTCCATTATCCTGCAAACCAATTATTATTTCATCTGTGCTCGTCTGACCGATACCCATGCGGTATATTTGCGATATTGCCATTCCTGAAGATAAATGCGCCCAGTTTATACCACCGTCAGATGTTTTATATAATCCTCCATCATTACATTCAAACAGAGTAGATGTTCCATTTTGAAAAGCCAGGTAATGCTTATCGGCATGCACGTTTTGGGCATTACTGGGAGGACCACATCCTGTCCAGTGATTAACAATATTAAAGCTAGTACCACCATCAGATGATTTCCATGTATTTACCCCACCAACATAAACAACATTAGCATTATTAGGATCAGCTGCAATACAAAGATCATAGCTCCCCTGCCCTGTTGTTCCGCCACCATTACAATTCCAGCCAAGGAGGTTATTCGTTGAGCTATTATATACCTGGCTGAATGTAGCACCATCATCTGTTGATTTATAAACACCCTGCAAACCACCTCCACTGGCGGCTACAAGGGCATAAACCCAATTTCCCTGGTTGGGGCTTGTCGCAAGTTCGGTACGTATTCCTGAGTAGGTAGCGACATTATTCCATGTATTTCCAGAATTTACAGAGAGATAAATCGATGTCTGTGATGAGCCCTCCGTTGAGCCATACAATGTTGAATATGTTCCAGGATGAAATTCCAGGTCAATAAAAGCAGTAGAAGTAAGCAATGACCAATTAACACCACCATCCACTGTTTTATATAATCCCTGAGTGGTAGCTGCATAAATGATTTGATATGCAGAATTCGGATCCATCAACAATCTGTTAACACGTACTTTTTGGCTCACAGTAAAAGTTAAACCGGTTGTTGTCCACGTGGCACCACCGTCAATCGATTTCAGAACGCCAATACTGTTGTTATCATTTACCTGCTGGCCACCAAGCGACCATACGCAACCTCCATCTCTATCTCCTGTTGCGATATAGAGAATATCCGGTCCTGTAACAGGATCAACAACCAGTATTTCGCTCACGCCAATCACAGGAACTGAATCATTAAGAACAGACCAGGTAACTCCATCATCACTTGTTTTCCAGATACCACCTGAAGCAGCACCGGCATAATATTCATTCGGACTGCCAGGCACAAATGCAACACAATTTAACCTGCCAAGTCCGGCATATCCTCCCGGAGAAGTGCTTGGCCCTGAAGTGATCCAGTCACCGGAAAGACTCCTATTATCTGCCTGAGCCCGATAAAAATCATCAAAGGCTTTCATGTCGGGAAATTCACCTGTTTCAGGATCTATTCTTGGCTCCCAGTACCATTCCCATCTCTTGAATAATTTCCAGTATGGAGCTTTTACCTCTTCACCATCCTGAATATAATATCCATTTATTACATTATAGGGCTCCCAATATTCGTTAAAAGCATCCTGTATTTCATAAAATGTCAATGTACCATCCTGAAGTTTATCCTGAGGAAGGTTTTCAATCCATTCCTGGGAAAAGGACGTCCAGGAAATCAATAATATACTGATAAGAAGTGTAATTCTCTTCATAACACAATGTATTTGGAGTCGTTAAAAAGATTTGGGATAATACTCAAAGTTACAAAAAGAATGTTGGTTTTCGACATAGGCACCATTGATATTTATTCAGGTAATTTCTATATTTGGTCTACATAACGAAATAGAGTTCATTAACTTGAATTAACTTATATGGAGTTGTGGAGTTAATGGAGTATATTTACAAGTTATGTCTCATTTCAACTAAAACAAATATAAAAATGAAAACTAATAAGCTACAACTACTATCACTATTTGGAATATTTGGTTCACTTTTAATGTTCACAGGAGACATGTTGCTCTATTATGAGCCTGTTAGCGGACTTGATTATGACAGTGTTGCCAGGATGAGTTCAATGCCAATAGAGAGATTGATAGCTGGAGGATTAATGGGACCTTTTGCTTCATTGTTTTCTATTATTGGTGGTTACCTCTTTTATATGATCTTCAAGTCAGCGAACAAGATCTTAGCAAAATTTCTATTTGTAAGTTTTGCAATTATGTTTGTCTTTGCAGGGAGTTATCATGCCATGTTTCCTAATTTTGGGTTTATCGGGAGACTCCCGGAATCATTGCAATCCCAACAATTAATATTTATCAGAACATATTTGAACCAAATTAATACTCTGATCTATATTTGCGGAACTTTTTGGACTCTTATATTATTCTATTTAGTAATCTTTAAAAAATCTCTTTATCCTAAATGGATGCTCCTATTTACACCTACCTTACTTATTTTAATGGCCAGTTTTGTAAAAGACTATATTCCTTACCCTTTAAGTGCTATAGTATACGGTGGGTGGATAAATTTGTGTTTTATGTTATTCTTTATTGTTTGCTTAATGTATTTTAGTAATAAGAGTATAAAATC
>CAZDWF010000083.1:0-16821 GCA_964508895.1 uncultured Bacteroidales bacterium | reverse complement strand
GAAGGAAGTGCTCCCAGGATAGATAAACTGGGATCCAATGCATGGAGTAAGCTAAAAGCCAAAACCAAGAAAAGGGTAAAAGATATAGCCAAAGACCTGATCAAACTTTATGCTGAACGAAAGTCAAAACAGGGTTTTCAGTTTAATCCTGATAGTTACCTCCAAAATGAGCTGGAAGCATCGTTTATATATGAAGATACACCCGATCAGTTAAAATCAACACAATCGGTCAAAAAAGATATGGAAAGCACTTTCCCAATGGATAGACTGATATGCGGAGATGTAGGTTTTGGTAAAACTGAAATAGCAATAAGAGCTGCATTTAAAGCAGTTGCTGATAGTAAACAAGTTGCGATCTTGGTTCCTACCACCATCCTGGCACTTCAGCATTTTAAAACTTTCAGCGACAGGCTGGGTGAGTTTCCTTGTACTGTTGACTATATTAATCGTTTTAAAACTGCTAAAAAACAAAAGGAAACCATTGAAAAACTGAAGAAAGGTGAGGTTGATATCCTTATAGGCACTCATCGCTTAATTAGTAAAGACATAGATTTTAAAGATCTGGGTTTACTTATAATTGACGAAGAACAGAAATTTGGTGTTGCTGCCAAAGAAAGACTGAAGCAGATCAGAGTAAATGTTGACACTTTGACTCTTACTGCCACACCCATTCCAAGAACTTTACAGTTTTCAATGATGGGTGCAAGAGATCTCTCTATAATTAATACACCTCCACCAAACCGTTATCCTGTGCAAACCGAGGTCAGGAGTTTCAATGAGGAGATAATCAGGGATGCCATCTATTATGAGGTCAACAGGGGTGGTCAGGTTTTCTTTGTTCATAACAGGATTCAGAATATTCATATTGTTGAGCAGATGATACATAAGCTTTGCCCTGATGTAAAAATTGCTGTTGCTCATGGTCAGATGGACGGACGTACGCTTGAAAAAGTAATGCTCGACTTCATAGATCAGGCTTATGATATTCTTCTGGCTACCACAATAATTGAATCAGGACTGGATATTCCGAATGTAAACACAATAATAATTAATGATGCACAGAATTATGGTTTGAGTGATCTTCATCAGCTCAGGGGTAGGGTAGGGCGAACCAATAAAAAAGCTTTTTGTTATCTGCTAGCCCCTCCATTGTCGGTACTTACTCCTGAAGCCAGGAAAAGACTTAAGGCAATTGAGGAATTCAGCGACCTGGGTAGTGGTTTTAATATTGCCATGCGTGACCTTGATATAAGGGGAGCAGGAAATATCCTGGGTGCTGAGCAAAGTGGGTTTATCTCTGAAATAGGATTTGAGATGTATCAGAAGATCCTGGATGAAGCCATCATGGAATTGAAGGAAAATGAATTCAAAGATTTTTTTGTAAGCGAAGAAAAGGATAAAGAATTTGTAAAAGATTGCCAGATTGAGACTGATCTGGAATTGCTTATCCCTGATGATTATATTACAAATATTGCAGAGAGATTGAGTATCTACCGAAACCTCGACAATACTATAGGAGAAGTTGAATTGCAGCAATATGCTTTGCACCTGGAAGATAGATTCGGGCCATTACCACAGTCTGTAATTGGCCTGATGAATGCCATTCGTTTAAGATGGCTCGCCAAAAAAGCTGGTTTTGAAAAGATCATATTAAAGAACAACAGGATGATCATTTATTTTGTAAGCAACCAGGAATCTTCATATTATCAGTCGGAAATATTTAATAACATCCTGAAATATGTGCAGATGAAACCACTGAACTGTGCTATGAAAGAAAAAACCACACGCTTAAGTCTAACGGTAATGAATATTCAAAGGGTGAAAAATGCCATTGACATAGTGAATGCAATGCTGGATTTTAATTAATTTCTTTTACTAAAAAGAGATATACCGGGAAATGATCTGAATACCCCCCCATGTACACCCCTCCACCAAAAGATCTAAACGGATAACCTTTATATCTTCCATCTTGTTGCAGGAGGAAGTTCTTTTTATAAATAGAAGGCTTGATCATTTTCAGTGAAGAATAATTATCTCCAACCAATGATGATGAAACTATGATCTGATCAAAAAGACTCCATACATCTCTATAGGCATTTGTGCCAAAACCTTTTTTGAATAGGGTTTCATATGGATTATATAGATCGTTGTTGCTGAGTTCTTCCTTCTTTCCTTTAACCTGAAGATACTTTTTAATGCTTTTGTCACTGGGATTATCATTCAGGTCACCCATAATAATGATATTTGCATTTGGTTGAACAGAAAATATGGAATCAGTAATATGTTTACTGAGCTTGGCAGCTTCAATACGACGTGGCTGTGAACGTTTTTCACCACCTCTTCGTGAAGGCCAGTGGTTTACGATTATATGAATAGTGTCATTATCGAGTATTCCTGTAACAAGGATCTGATCTCTTGTAGCAAAGTTATCAATCTCAGGAATATCCAATCTATAAGCTTTGGAGCTGATCACCTTGAAGAACTTGTCCTGATATATTAATCCATTATCAATGCCTCTGTAATCAGGTGAATCAAAGTGGACAATTTTGTAATTCCTGTCTTTAAGCGCATCCGTTTTAACAAGTTGTTCTAATACATAACGATTTTCTATTTCAGATATACCCAATATGGTAACACCTTCAGGACTTATTTCAGTTCCAATTCCTGATATAACTTCAGCCATATTCTCAAGCTTTTCACGGAAACGTATATCTGTCCAGGCTTTAGAGCCATCTGGTAAAAACTCCTCATCATTTTTTAAGGAATCATCTGTTGTGTCGAAAAGATTCTCAAGATTATAGAATCCTACACATATTCCATTTAACTTTTTATTGTCCTGTGCGTGAAGGAAAAAGCCAATACTTATGAAAAGGATTATTAAAAGTGCTGATTTTATTTTCATGGTTCAAATTTGAACAGCAAATTTATAATTAAATTAATGTTTTCGTATCTAAATATCATTATTTTTGCCTCTTCTAGAATTAATTAACCAATTACCAGGTATGAATAAATATTTCCTATCATTTTTAGCATTTCTATCCATATCGTTATTAACTATTGGTCAGGAGGATACAACGAAACAAATTTTTGATGATTCTTCTCTGCCCGTTTTTAATATAGAGACAGCAGAGATAGATGAACAGGGAATGAGTCAAGACATTTCCGGATTGCTGCAATCATCACAGGATATCTTTGTCAATACTGCCGGCTATACTTTTGGCCCTGCAAGATTTAGACTTAGAGGATATAACTCAGAGAATACCAGCGTAATGATCAATGGTGTTTCTGTTAATAACCCTGAATCCGGTAGAGCATACTGGGGATCATGGGGGGGGGCTGAATGATGCATTAAGAAATAAAGTAGTCAGAACAGGTATTACAGATTCTCCTTATGGCTTTGGTTCTGTTGGAGGACTTACAAACATAATCACCAGGGCATCATCCTATAGTAGAGGATTAAAAGCATCGTATGCGATAACTAACAGGACATATACGAACAGGGTTATGGCAATTGCTTCAACCGGATTG
This sequence comes from uncultured Bacteroidales bacterium, assembly GCA_964508895.1. Classification (GTDB taxonomy): domain Bacteria; phylum Bacteroidota; class Bacteroidia; order Bacteroidales; family B18-G4; genus M55B132. The sequence continues at coordinate 13,293 of CAZDWF010000083.1, read as the reverse complement.
ATGAAAAATGGCTGGGCTGTGGTTGTTTCAGGATCTCGCAGATGGGCGAAAGAGGGATATGTTGAAGGAACATCCTATAATGCATACTCTTATTTCCTTGCTGTAGAAAAGAAAATAAATAAGAAACATAGTATCGGTTTCATTGGTTATGGATCGCCTAATAAGAGAGGAAAAGCAGGTGTTTCTGTTCAGGAAGCCTATAAGCTTGCTGACAATAATACCTATAACCCATACTGGGGATATCAAAATGGCGAAAAGCGGAATGCCAGGGTAGGAAACTACCATCAACCCATGCTAATGCTGAGTCATTACTTTGAAATTAATAAAGAAGCAAAGCTCACAACTTCTGTTTATTACAATTTTGGAAGAGGGGGATCAACAGCACTGAACTGGGTCGATGCCAACGATCCACGCCCTGATTATTATCGTCATCTTCCTAGTTACTATGAATACATCAATGAACCAGAGATGTATAAGTATTACAAAAATATGTGGGAGACAGATGAAGCATTCAGACAAATTAACTGGGATGCAATGTACTTCGCCAATAGTAAATACTTATATACGGTACATGATGCAAATGGAATTAAGGGGAATACCATACAAGGACTGAGGTCTAAATATATTATTGAGGACAGAAGAAATGATATTAGCAATCTGGGATTTGTCTCTGATTTTAATATAAAACTCACAGAAATAAGTACTTTGAGTGCAGGTATTGATATTTCATTGTATAAAGGCCACCATTTTAACGAAGTTGCTGATTTGTTAGGGGGTGATTATTACCTGGATATTGACAAGTATGCTGATCTGGAGCCATTTGAGATCACCGATGCATCACAGAGTGATTTAAATAATCCAAATCATCTTGCAAAGGTTGGAGATAAAATCTCACATGATTATACAGCCAATATTAACACTTATAAAGGTTTTGTAGAGGAATCATATGAGCTGAAGAGAATTGATTTGTACTGGGGAGTGGAGTTATCTCACACCACATTCTGGAGAACAGGGCATATGAAAAATGGTCGCTTTCCAACGAGTTCTTTTGGGGATTCTGAAAAACAGCAATTTACAAATTATGGAGTAAAACTTGGCGCTACATATAAGATCAATGGTAAGAATTTTATCTCTGTTAATGGACTAAGCATGACCAGGGCACCATATTTCTGGAATTCATATGTTTCTATAAGGACAAGAGATTATGTTGTCGATCCATTACGAAATGAGCAGATTTATTCAGGAGATATTAACTTTATTCACAGATCTGCTAAACTCAAAGCAAGGTTAACAGGATATTATACTCAGTTCAGAGATCAGACATGGTCACGGAGTTTTTATCATGATGATCTTTACACCTTCATAAACTATAGCATGACTGGAGTTGACAAATTGAATGCTGGTATTGAATTAGGTATAGAAGCAAATATCACTCCTACAATTAGCTTATTAGGTGTATTTGGGAAAGGACAGTTTATCTACAATTCCAGACCTGAAGTTTCTATGACTGCTGATGATTATTCCTGGACAATCGATAGGGAAGAAGCATACATAAAGAACTATTATGTAGGGGGAATGCCACAGACTGTAGCATCAGCTGGAATAAAGTATAGTTCGCCCAAATACTGGTTTGTTGAGTTAAAGGCCAATTATTTTGATGACATATATCTTGATATTAATCCTGATAGAAGAACAACAAGTGCAGCTAAAAGGCTTACAGCTGAAGATATTCGGTTTGAAGACCTGATTGATCAACAAAAACTACCTGATGCATTTACCTTAGATGTTTTTGGAGGAAAGTCATGGAAAGTAAAAGACTATATAATTGGTATCACAGTTAGTGTTAATAATCTCCTGGATAAAAAAGATATTTCTACAGGTGGATTTGAACAACTGAGATATGATTCTCGCGATATAGATCGTTTCCCACCTAAATACTTCTACTTATATGGTAGGACTTATTATTTAAATGTTTATTTCAGAATGCTTTAATATTGAAAAACTTAGTGAAATGAAAAATACAATTCTTAAATTATTAACTCTTTCATTGATTGTTGCTGTTTTAGTACTCACATCCAATTGTAAGAAAGACTTTGATACACCACCAATATACCAGATTCCTATTGGGGAGGTTCTGACAATAAAGGATCTCAGACAAATCTTTGCTGACAGTGGCCAGTATAAGTTCATGGGCGATTATTCTGTTTATGCTTATGTTACTATGGGTGGAGCCTCTGGGAATCTATATAAGAGCGCTTATATTCAGGATACTACAGGCGCAGTAAATCTTCATCTGAAAGCTCAGGGTGGAGTAAATGCTGGAGATTATATCCGTGTCTATCTGAAAAATTGCATTCTGAATTCATATGGAGAATTATTGCAGATTGATAATGTTGATAATGACTCAAGTATTATTATTCAAAGTAATGATAATTATATTGAACCTAAACTGCTTACTATTCCTGATTTGGAATCAGGACAATATGAGTCTTACCTGATTAAGCTTAATGATGTACAGTTTGTAGAAAGCGACTCAGGAAAAACCTATGCAGATATTCATTCTAATGATTATGGTAATAGAATACTAGAGGATTGTAACGGAAATTCTGTTATCGTGAGAACAAGTAGTTATGCAAACTTCGCTGGTGAAATTTTGCCAAATGGTAAAGGAGACATCATTGCTATAGCAGGAAAGTTCTATGATGATTGGCAATTATATATTAGGACTTCTTCAGAGGTTAAGCTTACAGGTCCTCGTTGTGGAGGAGGAGGAGGTGGTGGCCTTACTCAGATCAGTGTTGCTGACCTTAGAGCAATGTTTACCGGATCAGCTACAACAATTCCTGATAGCTTAATGATACAGGCTGTGATCACTTCAGATAAAGATAATGAAAACTTAACCGGAAATAATGCATTTATTCAGGAAACCAATGGAGCAGGTATAGTTATCCGTTTCGAAGACTGGCATGATCTTCCAATGGGTGAACTCGTTGAAATTAATATTTCAGGATTGGAATTGTCGGAATATAATGGACTTATGCAGGTAAATAATATCCCCTTATCCAGGGCAAAAATGCTTGGACAGGGTACTATGCCAACTCCTGTAGAACTTACTATTGCTGATCTGCTTCTTGATTTTGACAATTATGAAGCAAGACTTGTTAAGTTTAGTAATGTGCAAATTACATCATCAGGAGGTTATACAAACTATATGTATGCACTTAACCTAAATGATGGAACAGGTGATATAGAAATGTTCACTCAGAGCTATGCCACTTTTGCCAATGATAATTTCCCAACAGGTACCGTGGATATTACCGCGCTGGTTTCAGAATACGATGGTCCTCAGGTTTTAATAAGAAATACTAATGATGTAGTAGAAACCGGCGGTGGAGGAGGAGGTGGATCTGTTGATTCTATCGATGAGGATTTCCAGGGACAAACTGCCTACTCTGATATCTCTATTCCTGACTGGGTGAATACAGCAGTTACCGGAACAAGAAACTGGTATGCACAGGAATTTCAAAGTAATCTGTATGCCCAGGCTACATCATATAACTCTAATGAAGCCAATGAAATGTGGTTGATAACTGTAGGGATCAATCTTGATAATTCAACAAACCCTGTTCTGGAATTTGAAAGTGCTCAGGCATACTGGAATCATGACGGATTATCAGTTTATATATCCACTGATTTTGATGGCTCAAATATTCAGGGAGCAACCTGGCATGCATTATCCTGTACCCTTGCTGGTTCTGGAAATAGTAATTATGAATATGTTCCATCAGGACAAATCAGCCTGGCATCATACAGTGGTGTTGGATACATTGGATTTAAATACATTGGCGATGATAATACAGGCCAAACAACTAACTACATAATCGACAACCTAAAAGTCTTCGACGCAAAGTAAATCGAACGTCAAATTTCCTGTATCTCAAATTCCCGTCACGCGTCACGCATTACGCGTAACGAAATAATAAGTAATTGTGATTAATTGTGATTCAATGCCAAAGAGCACTATAAATCAATATATTTTGATTTTTTCCGTTAATTCTTCTTAAAATTCTTTTTTCTTTAAAGTCATTACAGTATTTTCGTAAACTAATATTTCAGGATGTGAACGACAGTTTAGTAATAATTCCAACATATAACGAAAAGGAGAACATTGAAAAGATCATCCGAAAGGTTTTTTCTCTGGAAAAAGATTTTGATGTCTTAATTGTAGAAGACAACTCTCCTGACGGAACAGCAAATATTGTTAAAGCCCTGATGAAGGAGTTTCCTGATCGTCTTTTTATTGAAGAGCGTAAAGGGAAATTAGGTCTTGGAACAGCTTATATTCATGGGTTTAAGTGGGCGCTTAAAAAAGACTATGAATATATTTTTGAAATGGATGCTGACTTCTCCCACAACCCTGATGATCTTTTAAAGCTTTATGATGCTTGTGCTGATCAGGGTGCTGACCTATCTATAGGTTCGCGCTATGTGAAAGGGATCAATGTGGTGAACTGGCCATTGGGACGAATTCTAATGTCATACTTTGCATCATATTATGTCAGGATGATCCTTGGAATTTCTATCAGAGATACTACTGCAGGATTTGTATGTTACCGAAAACGTTTACTGGAAGCTATCAATTTTGATAAAATAAGATTTATTGGCTATGCTTTCCAGATAGAAATGAAATATACAGCCTGGAAACTTGGATTCAAAATAAAAGAAGTTTCGATCATTTTTACTGATCGTACAGAAGGAGAATCCAAGATGAGTGGTTCAATATTCAAAGAAGCAATATTTGGTGTTATTAGTCTGAGATTTAAAAGAATAAAGAAAATCCACAGGGCTTCCTCAGAGATTTAAAATCTTTTGTAAATTCGTTATTTCTATCCAATTTAGATGTTTATGGAAAACAAAAAATCTTATTTTATTCGCAATGCAAGAATTGTGAATGAAGGAGAAATATTTGAAGGCAGCGTATTGATACGCAATGAAATTATTGAAGGAATTTACAGTAATGATGATGAGCCTGCCACTCTTCCTGAAGACTATATTGAAATTGATGCTACAGGAAAGCATCTGATCCCGGGAGTTATAGACGATCAGGTTCATTTTCGTGATCCAGGATTAACTCATAAAGGAGATATCTATTCTGAAAGCAAGGCAGCTGTTGCAGGAGGGATCACTTCATTTATGGATATGCCAAATACAAATCCACCGGCATTAACCCAGGATCTCCTGAAGGTTAAATACAATAAAGCTGCTGATAATTCCATGGCGAATTATTCATTCTATATGGGTGTTTCCAATGATAATATTTCAGAAGTGTTAAAAACAAATCCTAAGGATGTTTGCGGACTAAAAATATTTCTGGGTTCATCAACAGGTGAAATGCTGGTTGATAATCCGGAAACATTAAAAGAGATATTTGAGAATTCAAAAAGCCTGATAGCCATTCATGCTGAAGATGATGGGATTATCAATGCCAATCTTGAATCGTTCAGGGAAGAATACGGAGAAGATATTCCTGTTGAATATCATCCTGAAATTCGCTCAGAAGAAGCTTGCTATGAATCATCTTCATTCGCTGTTCAGCTGGCTCAAAAATACGGAACACGGCTACATGTACTTCATATTTCTACTGCAAGGGAATTGGGTCTTTTTGACAATCAACTTCCATTAAGGGAGAAGCGAATCACATCGGAGGTTTGTGTTCATCATCTTTGGTTTACAGAGGAAGATTACCCGGAATTAGGTACTCGCATAAAATGGAATCCATCAATAAAAACCAGTTACGATCAGGCTGCTCTGCTTGAAGGAGTGAAAATGGATATTATTGATGTGATTGCCACAGACCATGCGCCCCATACCATTGAAGAGAAAAAACAGGTATATACCAAATCTCCCTCCGGTGGGCCTATGGTTCAGCATTCTCTGGTTGCTATGCTTGAGTTTTATCATAAAGGAAAACTACCGATATGGAAAATAGTGGAGAAAATGTGCCACGCACCTTCACTATGCTTTAAAATAGAAAAACGTGGGTTTATCAGAGAGGGTTATTTTGCAGACCTGGTATTACTTGATCTGAAACAATTATGGATAGTAGAAAGATCTAATTTATTATATAAGTGTAAATGGTCACCTCTTGAAGGCCTGACTTTCAGCTCACAGGTTACACATACTTTTGTGAATGGAAACCTTGTTTACGAAGAAGGATCATTTGATGAGAATTATAGAGGTAAAAGATTGACATTTGAAAAATAGAATTTTATAATGAGAAAATTTTTCTTATTCCTGATAAGTGCTGTATTATTTGCTTCATGCGCAAAAGAATACGAAGAAGTTATTGAAGATAACTATGATGATGGTTCACCAAAAACTGTAAAAATTTATGAACTTAATGGTGACGAAAGAGAGCTTGTAAAAGAGATCGCCTATTATGAAAATAATCAGAAAAGATTAGAAGGTGAATATAAGGATGATACCCGTCATGGCTACTGGCAATATTGGTACGAGAACGGAAGTAAATGGAGTGAAGGCTATTTCAAAAAAGGCCGAAGGGATGGAATGGGAAAAACTTACCACGATAATGGACAACTATACGTTGAAGGCACCTATAAAGACGATATTAGGGTTGAAGCATGGAGATTTTATGACAGGAATGGGGTGTTGCTGAAAGAGATTGATTATGCTAAAGAATAGTCAGGTTTTAGGTTCTGGGTTCTAGGCACTGGGCTCTAGGGCTTTTGTGCGTTTGTTAATGGTTCAATTCTATATTAAATAATTATGATAAATCAAGGGAAAAGAATTTGCTACTTGCACTATAATCCCAGGACCTAGTACCTAGAGCCTAGCACCTATTTACTAAAACCTCTTATGCTTCTTTAGCTTTTCTATGATCCTTCGTTCTTTTTTCGTTGGCCTTCCTGTACCTCGCTCCCGGTATTCATAGTTTAACTCCCTCATCATTTTTACTTTTTCAATTTCTTCCTGAGGGCTTAGGTCTTCATAGTTTTCAACAGCAAGTTTTGCTGAAACCCGGTTGTGGATCAGCCCTGTAACTCTTAGAACCCGGTTTAACTGGCCAATCTGAATATGAATGTTGTCATCAAGCTTAACCTCTCTGCTTGGCTTCACAGACATCTCATCAATTTTTACTTTTCCTGCTCTGCATGCCTGAGAAGCTAATGACCTGGTTTTGAAAACTCTTACTGCCCAGAGCCATTTATCTATTCTGATATTTTCAGGAACAACCATTATTATTTCTTCCTGAAGAATATTGTGATAGGAACTCCTGAAAAATCAAAGCTTGCCCTGATCTTATTTTCCAGGAATCTCTTGTAAGGATCTCTAATATATTGAGGGAAATTGCAAAAGAATGCAAAAGCAGGAAATTTCGTTTTGAGCTGTGTAACATATTTGATCTTGATATATTTCCCTTTAATTGCCGGTGGTGGTGTTTTTTCTAAAATAGGATGGATGAAATCGTTGAGTTCAGCCGTTGGGATTTGCCTGGTTTTGTTCTTATATACCTGGTTTGCCAGATCAAGTGTTTTAAATATCCTTTGTTTTTCAGTAACGGATGTGAAGATTATTGGAATATCAGTAAAAGGAGCCAGCTTTTCTTCCAGTCTCTTCTTGAATTCGATATGAGTATTGGTTTCTTTGTCGATCAGATCCCATTTATTTACAACAATAACAACTCCTTTATGGTTTTTTTCTACGAGTTGTAAAATGCTCATATCCTGCGATTCAAAACCGTTCTTTGCATCAATTAATAAAAGGCATACGTCAGAGTTTTCAATAGCTCTGATAGAGCGCATCACTGAATAGAACTCAATATCTTCATGTACCTTACTTTTCTTACGTACTCCTGCTGTATCAACCAACAGGAAGTTAAATCCAAAGGCATTATATGGTGTGTAAATCGAATCACGTGTTGTTCCCGGGATATCAGTTACTATATTCCTTTCATTTCTCAGGAGGGCATTAACAAGTGAGGATTTTCCAACATTGGGTCTGCCTATAACTGCAAAACGAGGGAGGTCTGATTCTTCTTCAGTTTCTATACTGAAGTGTTTTGCTATTTCATCAAGAAGGTCACCAGTACCTGAACCACTAATAGCTGAAACAGGAAAGATGTTCTCAAGTCCCAACTGATAGAATTCAGTGCTGTCAGCAATCTTGTCAAAGTTATCAGTTTTATTGGCGGCAATATAAACGGGTTTTTTTATTTTTCTCAACACATTGGCAACATCCTCATCCATTCCTGTGAGCCCGTCTTTTACATCCACCATAAAAAGGATTACATCAGCTTCTTCTACTGCAAGCTCCACCTGTTTGCGTATTTCCTGTTCAAAAACATCATCTGAGCCAATGACATAACCTCCGGTATCAATCACAGAAAAATCCTTGCCATTCCAGTGGCTTTTTCCATAATGTCTGTCACGGGTAACCCCACTTGTTTCTTCAACAATGGCCTGGCGACTCTGTGTGAGACGGTTGAAAAATGTGGATTTGCCTACGTTTGGGCGGCCTACTATGGCTAGAATGTTTGCCAAGGGATTAAAATTAAGAATTAAGGATTAAGAATTAATTGCTGCAAAGATAGTTGATTTTGTGATTTGCAAACAAATAGATGGTGTGGACATGTTGTCCGCCCTAGCAGCGATAATATTCCCCCTGATAATTAACGTCACATCTTCACCCCATCACTTCTTTACTCCTCATATCCAAATCTCTTCAACTGTTCTTCACTATTACGCCAGTCTTTAGAAACTTTTACCGTTAGTTCAAGATGGACTTTCTTGCCCACAAATTCTTCAATGTCTTTACGGGCGTCTGTCCCTAGCTTCTTTATAGCTTTTCCCTGATGACCTAGTATGATTCCTTTTTGAGTATCGCGGGCTACATGGATATATGCTTTTATGCGAATGATATTTGTATCTTCCTTGTACTCATATACAGTAACTTCAGCTGAGTAAGGTATCTCCTTTTGAAAGTTCAGTAGAATTTTTTCTCTTATTATCTCAGAAACAAAAAAGCGTATATTTTTGTCGGTAAGCGTGTCTTTTGGATAATAGGCCGGACTTTCCGGAAGGAGCTTAACAATCATATTTAAAATAGTATCAACATTAAAATTGTGTAAAGCCGAAATAGGAATCACTTTAGCATTTGGGAATTTTTCCTGCCATACAATAGATTCTTTTTCAACCTTTTCCTGGTCAGACAGATCTATTTTATTTAAAGCAATAATGAGATGCTTCTCCGTTTTATGCAATCTCTGAATTATTTCTTCAGATTCAAAAGATTCGTTCACATCCTGAATAAAAATGAAGATATCAGCATCCTGAAAAGCTTCATCAATATGTTTCATCATTGCCTCGTGAAGTTTATAATGAGGCTTTAGCAATCCTGGAGTATCTGATAATATGATCTGGTAGTCCTTTTCATTGATGATACCTAGAATTCTATGACGTGTCGTTTGAATTTTCTTTGTAATGATACTGAGTTTTTCACCTACCAGGGCATTCATCAAAGTCGATTTCCCTGCGTTCGGGCTCCCTATAATATTTACGTATCCTGCTTTATGGGGCATATTGTTTTTTTGCAAAGGTATGAAAAAGGGAATCTCTTCTCCGTATTTCTAAGGTTTTAAACTTTTTTGAGACTAAATGACAAAAGAATAATCATAAATACTTTATATAATGAAATGGAACAACATATCATCCATTGCAGAATGGTTTGATGGTTTAGGAACCCCTTTTCCGACATTAAATGCATACCTTAGCTACATGAAAAATCTTCTGATAAAAACATTAATGTCTGTTGCCTTATTTTTTTATTTGCCAACAGCTTTTTCACAACTTCAATACACTCCTTATGACGATATTCCCGGCCTGATCAAAAGCTACAAGCCATCCTACAATCCTGATTATCCAGGATGGGCTAAGATGCTTTATGATTATCCTGTAAATTATTATGAACTGATTGATGCTTACAATAAATCGGGAACTGATAATAGCGATAATTATAAAGATGTGATAAGGTACTTTAAATTGTGGCGAAAAAGCATCGAGCCATGGGTGATGGAAGACGGATCGATATTTTTGCCCGATCTAGATGAGTATTACAAACGCCTGAAGTCTTTGCAATTAGATGCAGGGAATGAGCAGGGCAATAATATTAAATCTGCCTCCGACTGGACCTTTCTGGGACCAAAAGAAACATTCTGGCTTAATGAATCAGGTTCGCCACAGGATCCCATAGCATGTCCCTGGCAGGTAAATGTATATTCATTTGATGTAGCCACTTCTGATAATGACATCCTTTTCGGTGGTACAGAAACTGGTTTTGTTAACCGGACATACGATCAGGGTCTTACATGGGAACTTGCTGCTCCGAATTACTTTTTTGGAGGCGGAATTACTGCAACAGCCATCCATCCTGTGAATCCCGATATAGTGTTTGTGGCTGCAGGAAATCAGATTCACAAAACTACAGATGGTGGAAATTCATGGACTCCCTTACTCCCAATTAATGAGCTTTTTCATGCCAATCGTTTAAAGATTGATCCTTTGGACCCTGATAAGATCCTGGCGGCTGCAGATAATGGGGTTTACATCAGCAATGACGGCGGATTAAACTGGGAAAATCCATGGACAAGCCAATCTTATGATATAGAGATCAAACAGGATGACAATAATAAAATATATGCAATCACAAAAACAAACGGGAAGTTCTCAGTTATAGTGTCTAATGATGCGGGTATCACTTTTTCACCAGACCCTGCTTTTCCAACAGATATTACAGATGCGAGTGGCGGATTGCTTGCTGTTACAATAGCGGATCCTAACATATTACTTGCTGTGATGCTAAGCTCGGATAATACACCTTTTATTTATAAAAGTATACTGGATGCTGGCAGCTGGAGTTTATTGGCTACAGGGCAAACAGGCAGCTTTCCAATGAACAACGGACAGGGATATTTTGACCTGGTCCTGGAAATTTCCCCTGTAGATGAAGATATCATATATGCCGGTACTACAACACTTTTCAAATCATTGAATGGTGGACAAACATTTACAGCTGTTGGTGGTTATAGCGGATCATTTTCTATTCACCCTGACATCCAGGATATGAAATTGCTTCCAAACGGTGACACATGGGTTTCTACCGATGGTGGATTCACTTTAACGACAGATAATTTTACAACTACTGTCAACTATTTTGCCCGTAATAATGGTTTGATCGGCTCCGATATGTGGGGTTTTGATCAGGGCTGGAATGAAGACATTGTTGTTGGTGGTAGGTATCATAACGGAAATACAGCCATTGCTGATTTTTACAATCCAAAAGCTTTGCGAATGGGTGGTGCTGAATCACCTACAGGATGGGTTCTTCAGGGGAGAAGTCGCCATGTGGCTTTCAACGATCTTGGTAATGGATGGATTTTACCACAAACAGCAGAAGGCCAGCCGGAAGGCAGGTTTATTTTCAGTAAATATCCGAATATGGATGAATACGGCGGACGCAGGAGTAATATGGTTTTTCATCCGAATTTCTATGGAACTATATTTCTTGGAGAAGGGAATGCTTTTTGGAAAAGTATCGATATGGGAGTGACCTATGACCTTATCCATGATTTCAATGCTAAAGTCAGGTATTTGCAGATCAGTTACTCCAACCCTGATGTATTTTATGCTGATGTTATAGGTTCCGGTTTATACAGAAGTGATGACGGTGGCCAGAGCTGGACTCTAAAACCTTCGCTTACCAGCGGGCAATATGGTACATCTTACTGGAAGGGTAAGCTTTTCTTTGCTATTTCTCCTTATAATGAAGATGTAATTTATGCTTGTCTGCAAAATGGTACATGGTCTGCTGATATCGGAGAAGTTTTTAAATCAACGGATGGTGGTGACACCTGGGCAGACTGGACAGGCAGCCTTTCAGAATATACCAAATGCTTAGTAATTCAACCTGCTTCTAATGAGCAGGATCTGGTTTACCTGTTCACAAAAGCCAGGAATGGTCAATCAGCAAAGGTTTTTAAAAGAGGAGAGGGAATGACAGACTGGGAATTATATAATAATAATTATCCAGCAGGAATGGCAGTAAATCTTGCTTTACCCTTTTTTAGAGATAGTAAATTAAGGGTTGCAGGTGGTGCTGGGATTTGGGAGTCACCAATGGCTGAAACGGAATTTACTCCCATCATTAATCCATGGGTTGAAAAATCATTTTATAATTGCATGACCGACACTTTATTTTTTGACGATCATTCTATCATTAATCATGAAGGAGTGAGCTGGCAATGGGAGATCACTCCAGAACCTGCATACATCGATAATGCTAACATTCGCAATCCTAAAGTAGTGTTGGGAAATCCGGGGACATATAGTGTGAACTTTACTGTCACAGATAATAATGATACATATAGTAAGTACATGCCGGATATGATTACAACAACAACCTGCCCTTCGATTGAAGATTGTGATAATCCTGCAGAACTGCCAAAAGATATCTGGGAACTTATTTATGTTGACAGTGAAGAGCTTAATTACCCGGGATTGGCTATTATGTCATTTGATGATGATCCTTCAACAATCTGGCATACACGCTGGAGCACAGGAACGGACCCTTATCCGCATGAGATTCAGATAGACATGGGGGAAACTTATAAGATATTTGAGTTTATTTACCTTAACAGGCAGAACGGACAAAATGGCCGCATAAAAGAATATGAGTTATACATCAGTGAGGATTCTTTAGACTGGGGTACTCCTGTTAGTACTGGTGAGTTTGAAAACACTTCAGCTCCACAGACTGTAGTATTTGATGAGCCACAGATAGGGAAGTTTTTCCGTCTGTATGCATTATCAGAGGTTAATGGCAATGCCTGGGCTTCAGCAGCTGAGTTTGACCTGGTAGGATGTACTGATCTGAGCAATGATATTGATCAAATTCAGGATAACAGCAATTTGACAGCATTCCCAATTCCTACATCAGGTATGCTTACTATCCCTCTCCCTAATAGTAATAGCCTGTCTTATAGTATACACTCAATTAGTGGACAGACAGTAAGGGAAGGGAAGATTGAAAATGCTGCAGGATCTTATTCCTTTGATTTGACATCATATTTACCAGGAATTTATATTATTCGTTTGAGGGATGAGTCAGGAAGGTTTTTCAGAGTGAAGATTATTAAGGAATAATTGAAGTTTTACACTTGCTATATTATAAAATAGTATTACATTTGCACACGCAAAACATTGCGGGGTGGAGCAGTGG
>CAZDWF010000082.1:0-17089 GCA_964508895.1 uncultured Bacteroidales bacterium | reverse complement strand
CCAATGCCCCCGCGGAGAAGCCGCAATAGGGCGGCACCACAAGGGTGGAATCATAAAGTTCAACGATGGCCGGTCCCATTTGAGCCTGCTTGGACACGGTTCGGGCGTTGTGTAATGGGGTATCGAGCCATCCAAATTCTTTGCCAAAATTATATCTTAAATAAACAATTTGAAAATTATTGATTATTATTAACTTTCATCCGTTATATTCTCTTCACCCCCTTCATTGCCATCATTCTCTTCTTCCTCCAATACTGAAACTTTAGTAACAGCTGCAATAGAATCTCCCTCTTTAAGATTGATCAACCTCACTCCTTGGGTTGCTCGTCCCATCACCCTGAGGCTATCTACTGGAAGTCGAATGATAATTCCTGATTTATTTATGATCATTAAATCATCCTGGTTTGTTACATCTTTGATGGCAATAAGCTGTCCTGTCTTATCAGTAATATTAATGGTTTTAACACCTTTACCTCCCCTATTCGTAACTCTGTAATCCTCAAGATCAGAGCGTTTCCCGTAACCATTTTCTGACACAACGAGTATATCCTGTTCATTTCCTTCAACGCATATCATGCCTATAACTTCATCTTTCCCATTTTCGAGTTTAATCCCTCGCACTCCAGCGGCATTTCTACCCATTGCCCTTACTTTCTCTTCATGGAAACGAATAGCCCTTCCGGATCGTATGGCCATAAGAATTTCGTTGTTACCATTTGTTAGTTTTGCTTCCAGTAACAGGTCTCCTTCATTGATATTAATAGCATTGATGCCATTTTGACGTGGACGGGAGAATACTTCCAGTGACATCTTCTTTATGGTACCTTCTTTGGTACAAAGAGTAATAAAATTATTATTGATATAATCCGGATCTTTTATATCCTTCACATTTATAAATGCCCTCACCTTATCATCAGGAGTAATGTTAATTAGATTTTGTATAGCCCTTCCTTTTGATGTTTTTGTTCCTTCAGGAATTTCAAACACCCTTAACCAGAAACATTTGCCGTTCTGGGTAAAGAAAAGCATGTAATTATGATTAGTGGCAACGAAAAGATATTCAACAAAGTCTTCATCACGTATATTACTTCCTTTCGCCCCTCTACCACCTCTTTTCTGTTGTCTGTATTCTGACAAAGGTGTTCGTTTCACATACCCAAGGTGAGAAATAGTAATTACGACTTCTTCATCTGGAATGGTATCCTCTATCTTGAAATCATCGGCTGAATATTCTATTTCCGTTCTTGATTCATCACCATATTTTTCTTTGATATCCAACAGTTCTTCCTTGATAATATTCATCCGGAGTTCAACATTGTCCAGGATTTCTTTATAACCTTCTATTGTTTTAAGAAGTTCTGTATGTTCATTCTTGATTTTATCCCTTTCAAGTCCTGTAAGTCTTTGCAGTCTCATATCCAGGATGGCTTTTGCCTGCACCTCCGACAGTTTAAACTTCTGGATCAGCCCTTCCCTTGCAATATCAGGAGTTTGAGAACTACGTATAAGGGCGATGATCTCATCAATATTATCAAGAGCAATAAGCAGTCCTTCAAGTATATGTGCTCTTTTCTCAGCTTCTTTCAGCTGATAAGTTGTTTTACGAATTAAAACCTCATGCCTGTGCTCAACATAATACTTAATAAGATCTTTAAGGTTCAGCATCCTGGGCCTGCCATTTACCAGAGCAATATTATTTACGCTGAAAGAAGTTTGCAAAGCAGTGTATTGGTATAACTTATTCAGGATGACATTGGTAATTGCATCTTTTTTAAGTTCATAAACGATACGCATTCCACTTCTGTCAGATTCATCCCTTATATCAGAAATACCTTCAATCTTTTTATCGTTGACCAGATCTGCAGTTTTTTTGATCATCTCTGCTTTGTTAACCTGGTAAGGAATTGAATTTGCCACAATTCTTTCCCTTCCTCCATACATTTCCTCTATAGTGGTTTCCCCTCTGATCACTATTCGACCTCTTCCTGTTTCAAAAGCATCCTTAACACCTTCATAACCATATATTATTCCACTAGTAGGGAAATCAGGGGCTTTTATGAATTTCATTAATTCAGGAATACTGATATCATTGTCTTCAATATACGCAATGGTACCATCAATTACTTCCGTTAAATTATGTGGTGGCATATTAGTTGCCATTCCAACGGCAATACCTGATGCACCATTAACAAGAAGGTTTGGTATTTTAGCTGGTAATACTGTTGGCTCTTTCAATGTATCATCGAAGTTCAGCTGATAATCGACTGTCTCTTTGTCAATATCTGCCAGCATCTCCTCAGCGATCTTTTTCAACCTGGCCTCGGTGTACCTCATTGCTGCCGGACTATCACCGTCAACCGACCCAAAGTTTCCCTGTCCATCTACTAAAGGATAACGTAATGACCAATCCTGAGCCATCCTTACCATTGCATCATAAACTGATGAATCTCCATGTGGGTGAAATTTACCGAGCACCTCCCCTACTATTCTTGCTGATTTTTTATAAGATCTGTTTGATAACACACCTAATTCCAGCATTCCATAAAGAACTCTCCTGTGAACTGGTTTAAGGCCATCCCTTACATCTGGAAGTGCCCTTGAAACTATAACCGACATTGCATAGTCAATGTAGGCTGCCTTCATCTGATTCTCTATGTTAACCTTTATTACTTTTTCCTCTTCCTGCATCTACCTAGAATTAATAGTTTCAATTTCAAGAAATTAACTTAATTGTTTCAAGCTACGAAAATAATAAAAAAACCTATTCGTTTAGTTGTTTTTAATGTAATGATTATAAACAGAAAAGTGTTGATAAATAATACATTTTGGCAGAATTGTCCACTTTATTGTCTTTATTTTTGAAATTAGAAGAGAAGGAACAATTTTTGTACTAATAATTACTAATTATATTAGGATTGAACTTAGCATACATCTGGTTTGTTATATTATAATTAATTTTATGATCTATTAAGAATAAGGATTAATATGGAAGCAAAATTTTCACAGAGGGTAAAGGATGTTCTTACATATAGCAGAGAAGAGGCTTTAAGGCTGGGAAACGACTATATTGGACTGGAACACTTCCTGCTTGGAATAATCAGAGAAGGTGAAGGTATGGCTATACAGATCATGCATTTCTTTGGGATTGATTTGAAGGAATTAAAAAAGTCTATTGAGATTTCTGTGGCAACTACTGAAAAGTCGGCAAACAATATTGAGAATATTCCACTTATAAAACAAGCTGAAAGGGTATTAAAGATCACCTACCTCGAAGCAAAACTTTTTAACAGTGATCTTATTGGGACAGAACATCTTTTGTTATCCATACTGAAAGACAATAATAATATAGTCACTAAAACATTGAATAACTACGGTATAGATTATGAGAATGTTAAAGATGAGATCAAAGCGTTTATTTCAAAGGATGATAAAGATAATGCATTAGAAACCCTCAATGAATTGCAGGATGATGCCGCTGATGATGAAGAGGGAAAAGGAAGAGCTTATACAGGAAATATCAGAAAGCCTGGTGAATCCAAATCTAAAACCCCTGTCCTTGATAATTTTGGCAGGGACATTACAAGGCTTGCTGAAGAAGATAAATTAGATCCGATAGTAGGACGTGAGAAAGAACTTGAGCGCATAGCTCAGATATTAAGCAGGAGGAAGAAAAACAACCCAATCCTTATCGGTGAGCCCGGTGTTGGAAAATCAGCAATTGCGGAAGGCCTGGCTTCACGAATAGTTGAAAGAAAAGTTAGCCGTGCTTTATTCAATAAAAAGATAGTAACGCTCGATCTTGCATCAATTGTTGCTGGAACAAAATACCGTGGACAATTTGAGGAAAGGATGAAGGCTGTTCTTAATGAACTGGAGAAAAATCCTGACATCATATTATTTATTGATGAGATTCATACCATAGTTGGTGCAGGTAATGCATCAGGGTCTCTTGATGCATCCAATATGTTCAAGCCTGCTCTTGCAAGGGGTGATATTCAATGTATTGGTGCTACTACCCTTGACGAATATCGTCAATATATAGAAAAAGACGGTGCCCTGGAAAGAAGATTCCAGAAGATACTTGTCGATCCAACGACTTCTGAAGAAACTGTTGAAATACTGAATAACATTAAAGGAAAATATGAAGATCATCATCTTGTAAAATATACTAATGATGCTATTGAATCATGTGTTAGCCTGACAAACAGGTATATCACTGATCGTTTTCTGCCGGATAAAGCTATTGATGCTTTAGATGAAGCAGGCGCTCGTGTCCATATTACCAATATACATGTTCCTTCTGAAGTAATTGAAATTGAAGGGAAGATAGATCTTACAAAAAAGAATAAAACCCTTGCTATAAACAGCCAGAAGTTTGAAGAAGCAGCTGAATACAGAGACCTGGAAAGAAATCTTCAAAATGATCTTGATGCTGCAAAAAAACGTTGGGAAGAAGAAGCTGAAATCCACAGGGAAGAAGTTTCAGAAGAGAATGTGGCAGAAGTTGTGGCTATGATGACAGGAATTCCAATTCAACGTATTGCCCAGAACGAAGGTGACAGGCTTATCAATATGGAAAAGGAGATGGGGGGTTCTGTTGTAGGACAGGAAGATGCGATTTTGAAAGTAGTGAAAGCTATTAGAAGAAATCGTGCAGGACTAAAGGATCCGAAGAAACCTATAGGGTCATTTATTTTCCTTGGCCCCACTGGTGTCGGTAAAACTCATCTTGCAAAAGTACTGGCCAGGTATTTATTCGATACAGAAGAAGCTCTTGTAAGAATTGATATGAGCGAATATATGGAGAAATTTGCAGTTTCCCGTCTTGTTGGAGCACCTCCTGGATATGTTGGATATGAAGAAGGTGGACAGCTTACTGAGAAAGTTAGAAGAAAACCCTACTCAATAGTTCTGCTGGATGAGATAGAAAAAGCACATCCTGATGTATTCCATTTATTATTGCAGGTTCTCGATGATGGTGTTTTAACTGATAGTATGGGAAGAAAAGTTGATTTTAAGAATACCATTATTATTATGACTTCAAATATTGGTTCACGTCAACTGAAAGATTTTGGACAGGGTGTTGGATTTAGCACTGGCTCCAGGCAATCAGGAAAATCTACTTATGCCAAAGGAGTGATAGAGAATGCTTTAAAGAAAACATTCGCCCCTGAATTCCTTAATAGGGTTGATGATGTGGTAATATTTGAATCTCTTGAAAAAGAAGATATCTATAAAATCATTGATATTGAATTGCAACATCTATATGAAAGAATTCATGGATTAGGATATCGTATCAAGGTAAGTAAAAAAGCAAAAGATTATATTGTTGAAAAAGGTTGGGATTCACAATTTGGTGCAAGACCATTAAAAAGGGCCATTCAAAAATATGTTGAAGATATTCTTGCTGAAGAGATGATTAAAACTAAAATAAATACAGGTGATACCATTAATGTTGATTATAATGAGAAGACCGATGATATTAACATTAAGATTTTAAAACCTAAAGCTAAGAGTAATACTAAAAAGAATTAGATCGAACGCTTATTATACAATTCCGACACCCTATCTCCTGATAATCAATTAACTTAAAATTATTATCCCATATTTAATTATTTGCATATATTTGCAGGCTTAACCAAAATCCTATTTTGATATGGAGAAACATTTAATGACAGGGGGAGAATTCCTTGTCCATGATTCTGATTATAAGGAAGTTTTCGTTCCGGAAGAATTCGATGAAGAGCAAAGAATGATAGCACAAACATGCCAGGATTTTCTTGAAGCAGATATATTTCCAAACCTTGATAGAATAGATTCACAGGAAGAGGGATTGATGAGAGAAATGATCACAAAGGCAGGTGAATTAGGATTGCTGGGTATTTCATTACCAGAAGAATACGATGGTTTCGAGCAATCATTTACAACAGCAATGCTTGCAAATGAAACCTTAGGTGCAGGATTTTCTTTTTCTGTTGCCTACTCAGCACATATTGGCATTGGATCATGTCCAATTGCATACTTTGGTACCGAAGAACAAAAACAAAAATATTTATCCAAATTAGCTACAGGTGAACTTTCTGCTGCATATTGTCTAACTGAACCAAATGCTGGTTCTGATGCTAATGCTGGTTCTACAAAAGCTGTGCTTTCAGAAGATGGAAAGCATTATATCCTTAACGGACAAAAAATGTGGATCACCAATGGTGGTTTTGCTGAAGTGTTGACTGTTTTTGCCAAAATTGATAATGACCGTGTACTCAGTGCATTTATTGTTGATGGAGATTCAGAAGGAATAACCACCAATCCTGAAGAAAAGAAAATGGGAATAAAGGGCTCATCAACCCGCCAGATT
This sequence comes from uncultured Bacteroidales bacterium, assembly GCA_964508895.1. Classification (GTDB taxonomy): domain Bacteria; phylum Bacteroidota; class Bacteroidia; order Bacteroidales; family B18-G4; genus M55B132. Next base: position 10,734 of record CAZDWF010000082.1, on the reverse strand, counting down.
TTCTTTAACGATGTGAAAGTACCTGTAGAAAATATGATTGGCAATCGAGGTGGTGGTTTCAGGATAGCTCTTGATATTCTTCATATGGGAAGGATAAAACTTGGCGGTATCGTTCTTGGTGCTGAGAAGAATGCTATCACACAATCAGTGAATTATGCTAACGAAAGAAAACAGTTCGGATCATTCCTTTCTAATTTCCCGGCTATAAAACATAAAATAGCCGAGCAGGTGATCAGGACATTCACCAATGAATCATCTGTATACAGGGCATGTAAACATATCGACGATCTTAAAGAAGAAAATATAGCAAAAGGGATGGATCATGGAAAGGCAGAAATAAATGCTATCTCACAGTTTGCTATTGAAGCAGCAATATTGAAGGTTTACGGATCGGAAGTCCTTGATTTTGTTGTCGACGAAGGAGTGCAGATCCATGGTGGTATGGGATTCTCAGCAGAGTCACCCATAGAAAGAAGTTACAGAGATTCCAGGATCAACAGGATATTCGAAGGAACTAACGAAATAAATCGCCTTCTTACCATTGACGCAGTACTTAAAAAAGCACTCAGAAAAGAAGTGGATGTTTTCGGAAAAGCTGATGTAATACTACAGGAAGCAGAAAAGATCAAATCACATACTGAAATATCTGATGATTATTTCAAAGCATTGGACCAATATGTTAATGGTTTTAAAAATGCTACTTTAATGGTACTGGGTATTGCGCATAAAGTACTTCAAAAGCAACTTGTCAAGGAACAGGAGATCACTATGAACATAGCAGACATGATGATGGAGCTATACGCAGTGGAATCCACTGTTTTAAGAGTTCAAAAGCTGGTCGATATGAAAGATGCCAATGTTGAGCTTTTCAAAGACATGCTGGATGTATTTGTTTTTGATGCTTCAGCACGTATCAGAAAAAATGGGATGGATGCAATGGTTTCCTTCCTGGAAGGAGAACAGCTCTTTCAATTCAACAAAGCATTAAAGATTTATACCCACGTTAAGCCTGTTAATGTAAAGGATGCCAGGAGAAGGATTGCTGATAAGGTAATTGATGAAAACAGATACTGTTTTTAAATCTCAAAAATCAAATTATAAATTCCAAGCAAATTACAAATTTCAAAAATGAAATTACAAATTTGGAGTCCTGTTATTATACCAGATAGTATTTTAGATACATTTTTTAGTTTTTGAAAACACTTGACAAGATTGGTAATCCAATTGTTTTTCGAGTTTTATTATAAAAATAGGGGGACAAATCCATCATTATTTTATTAAGAAGTAAAAGATAATCTTAATGAAAAAATATGATTTAGAAGATCGCACCTTGGAATTTCTGATTTGAATTCTGTGATTTATTTTAATATTGCTTTAGAAACCACAAGCCTCTGTACCTGATTCGTTCCTTCATAGATCTGTGACAGCTTCGCGTCTCTCATCATCTTCTCAACAGGATAATCCTTTGAGTATCCATCTCCACCCATGAGCTGAACAGCATCAGTTGTAACTCTCATTGCCATGTCTGTTGCATAGAGTTTCGACATTGCTGAAAGCCTGTTCAGTGATTTTTGGTTTGTATCATAAGCCCAGGCTGATTTCCATACTATATTTCTTGCTAGTTCTACTTCTGTCGCCATATCAGCAAACATAAAACCTATGGCTTGATTAGCTGTTATGGGTTTACCAAATTGTATACGGCTCTTTGCCCAGTCAATAGAGCAATCAAGGGCTGCCTGTGCGTTTCCAACTGCAGCTGCCGCAACACCGGTTCGTGTTCTGTCAAAGGTTTTCATTGCAATAAGAAATCCCATACCTTCCCTTCCAAGAAGTGCGTCTTCAGGAACTTCAACATCATTAAATTTGATTTCATTTTGCACAGAGGCTCTTTGCCCCATTTTATCCATTCTGGGTAGTACCTCAATTCCTGGAAGATCTTTTTTAATAATAAATGCTGTTAAGCTTCTTGCTCCTCTTTCAGGGTCAGTAATTGCAAAAACTGTTATATAATCAGCTACTTCTGCATTGGTTATAAATCTTTTATGTCCGTTAAGGATATATTTATCACCGGTTTTTATGGCTTGTGTTTTTATACCCGCAACATCTGAGCCTGCATTTGGTTCAGTTAATGCATAAGCGGCAACAGCTTTTCTCTCATTGATTTCCCCATAGATACGTTTCTTTTGTTCTTCACTGGCAGCAACAAATGTTGGTGTTAGTGCAAGGATACTTGCATCGATACAAATGCCTATGCCAGTACAGCCGTAACCAAGTTCTTCAGAGGCCAGAGAACCCTCAAATATATTAAATCCGTTTCCACCATATTCAAGCGGGATGGATCCATTAATGATTTTCTCATCATATGCTGCTTTAACTATATCCCAAGGGAATTCAGACAGTTCATCATACTTTTTGCGGTTTGGGATTATCCATCTTTTTGTAAAATCGCGATACTTTTCGATAATCTCTATTTGCTTCTTCTCAAGCTCAAAACTTACCATAATATTTGTTTATTTTATTACAAAATTGTGTATGTAACAAATATATGGAAAATATCGAATTTTAAAAGGAATTAATTGCTTATATAGAAGAATTAATCGCAGTTACAATCAAAAGCTTTATTGTACATGGTCATTGCCTTTAAACTCATACCCATATTTGAGAATCCTCCATCGTGATAAAGGTTTTGCATTGTAACTTTTCTTGTTAAGTCTGAGAAAAGTGTAATGCAATAGTCTGCACATTCAGACGCGGTTGCATTACCTAAAGGCGACATCCTGTCTGTGAAGTCAAGAAGCCCTTCCATATCTTTAATACCACTACCTGCTGTGGTTGGTGTGGGAGATTGTGAAATAGTATTTACGCGGATCTTTTTATCCCTTCCATAAATATATCCAAAACTTCTTGCAATGGATTCAAGCAGGGATTTGGAATCGGCCATATCGTTATATCCAACGAGAGTTCGTTGTGCTGCAATGTAACTCAAGGCAATTACCGATCCCCATTTCTTTATTGCATTCAGTTTACTGGCAACCTGAAGCATCTTATGAAATGAGAGTGCTGAAATATCCAGGCTCTTTAAAAAGTAGTTATAATTGAGATCATTATAGGGTAAACCTTTTCGTACGTTTAATGACATTCCAATTGAATGGAGGACGAAGTCCACTTTCCCATCAAGTATTTCCATTGACTTTTTAAATACTTCTTCCACATCTTCATAACTGGTGGCATCTGCAGGAATGATCTCTGCATTACATTTTTTGCCTAGTTCTTTAAGCTGTCCAAAACGCAATGCTACAGGTGTATTACTTAATGTGAAAACAGCCCCTTCTTTATGTGCTTTTTCTGCAACATGCCATGCAATAGACTTGGGATCAAGTGCTCCGAATATTATGCCTTTTTTGCCTTTTAGTAAATTATATGCCATGATATATTAGTTTTTGCTTTTAGTAAAAAGTAATTCTTTTGCAGCATCAATAGCCTGCGGAGTGATTCTTTCACCACTTATCAGTTGTGCCATTTCATCAATCCTCTCTTTACTATTTAACAACTTAATACGTGAATATGTTTTTGTTTCATCAATTTCCTTATAAACCTTGTAATGTGCAACACCCATTCCTGCAATCTGTGGCAGATGTGTAATTGCTATAACCTGCATAAAGTCTCCCATGGATTTAAGGATATTTCCAACCTTTCCTGCTATATCTCCTGAAACCCCTGAATCTATCTCATCGAATATGATAGTAGGAATAAGATTCTCCTTGGCGATCATAGATTTCATCGAAAGCATCAACCTGCTAAGCTCTCCCCCACTGGCAACTTTAGAGATCTTATGCAGCTCTCCCCCCCTGTTAGCATTGAACATAAATACGATCATGTCGATGCCATCTTTCCCAAAGTCATCGAGCTTATCATATCGTATCTTAAACTCAGCACCGGACATTCCTAATTGTGATATTTTTCCAAGAACTTCCTTTTCTATTACAGGAATAATCTTTCTACGCTTTTCTGAAAGGCTTGCAGCGAGATTGCTTAGATCCTCACCTGACTTCTTTAATGCTTTATCGAGCTTATTTGTTTCATTTTCAAGTGAAGCTATGTCAGAGATCCTGTTCTCAAAATCAGTCAATAGATCTAATAAATCATTAATACCGGAAACATTATGCTTCTGCTGAAGGGAATATATATTATCCAGGCGCTCTGTAAGGTGTTCCACCCTCTTATGATCTATTTCCACCTTTTCTTCAATACGATCAGCTTCTCTTGAAATATCTTGTATATCAATCAACATACTATCAATCCTATTGATAATATCATCAATTTCCTCACTTATTCCTTTTAGCTTTGATATCCTTGACAATATATTTTTCATTGAACTGATTACGGCAAAATCACTATTATCAAGAACGTTTATCAATTCATTAAAAACAGACTTGATCTCTTCTGAATTATTCAATAGTTTTAATTCATTCTCCAGGATAGTCTGTTCTCCTTCCTTTAAACCGGCAGCATTTAACTCATCAATCTGGAATTGAAAATAATCCTGATCCGTCTTAGCTTTTCTTTCCTTTTCTTTTAATTCCGAAAGTTTCTTAATAATACTATTGTGGTTTCTGAAGTGATGCTGATATTCTTTAAGTTCATCATTGGTTTTAGCATAGCTGTCAATTATTGCCATCTGAAATGATGAATCATTAAGGATAATTGTTTCATGCTGTGAATGTATATTCAGAAGCTTTTCTCCAAGTTCCTTCATCTCCTTAAGATTGACAGGAGTATCATTGATAAAGGCACGGGAACGGCCATTCGGGCTAATTTCTCTTCTCAGTATTGTATTATTGTAATAATCCAGATCGTAATCTTCAAAGAATGATTTTAAGTTATATCTGGTGATATCAAATTTCCCTTCAATAACACATTTTTCTTCTTTATTAAATATTACTGAAGTGTCGGCTCTTTCACCCAGGATAAGATTTACTGCTCCGAGCATAATTGATTTTCCTGCTCCTGTTTCACCCGTGACCACAATTAGCCCTTTACCAAACTCCATTTCGAGCTTATGTATTAAAGCGTAATTATTAATAGTCAAAGATTTTAACATCCTGAGTTTGTATAAATTGATAATACAAAAATAATCAATTCATTAAATATCTAATAATCTAATTTTGTATGATTGTTTCGTATTTTGAAGTGTTTGCAGGATCTATCTCCATTAATAAGTTCATAGCTTTTGTTTTTTCTGAAGGGCTGCCTTCTGAGAAAACATTTACAAACTCATCGCTCTTGGCATCTCTGATAATTTGCAGGAGAAATAGTCCTGGTTTTTGATCCTGCACCTGTTGAAGATAGTTTAGTGTTTTTAACATGCTTGTTCTTCCGGCATCAGCATTATCATACATGAGGTCCAGTCCCTTTCTGTGGTATTCATATAAGAACTTCCTAACAGGCTGATAGGCTGGGTTAAGCAAGTTTTCGACCAGCCAATATCTATTTTTCTGACTTTCATAAGCCTTCCATCCAGAGTATGATTCATTCTGTGCAGCAGTTACGATATTTTCAGCTTTTTCATAAAAAGGAGTTCCTCCAAGATATGCGAAAGTATCGAAGTCGAGGCCTATAAACATATAAACCCAGTATGCCATTACAGATGTTAAATTGGATATAAATATATTTTCCTGGAAATCGAGAGGTTGAAATTCAACGTAAACAAATTCAAAATCTTTATCAATAAAATTCAAAGTAGTTGAGCTATATGCAGCATTAAAAACAGGCCGCTTGAGAGCTATATTAATATTACCGCTGAATTCATCACTGGATAAACGTTCAGAGATAGTAATCAGGATAGTACATTCAATGCGCTCTTCAACACCGAACTTATAATTGGTCCATTTCCTATTATTAAGGAACTCAAACAAAGATCTTTCGAGGTTCTCAAATACCTTGGTTTCCGTACCTTCAACCTGTTGAAAATCAACTTTTACAGTACAATATATTTCCTGCGAAAAAACAGGAAATGAAATTAAAACAATAAGTATTATCAGTAAGAATTTCTTCATTATTTAAATTCTCATCAATTAATTATTAATTGAATTTTTAATAAAAGTAGCAATATCTTCTGCAACTTCTTTTTTAGTTTTCAAATCAAACGGTATTTCTTCGCTCTTTGTTATAATGCTTACTTTATTTGTTGAATGTTTAAACCCGGCACCTTCATCCTTAAGAGAATTAAGTATAATCATGTCGAGTTTTTTATTCTTTAATTTCTTTCTGGCATTCTCAATTTCATTATCGGTCTCCAGGGCAAAACCACAAAGAAACTGTTCTGACTTTTTCCCATTACCCATACTGGCAAGAATATCCTTTGTGGGTTTCAGGGTAATTTTTAATTGCTTTTCAGATTTCTTAATTTTTTTACTGCTTATTTTCTCAGGAGTAAAATCAGCAACAGCAGCAGCCATTATTACTATATCAGCATCTTCAAACTGTGCCATACAATGTTCATACATCTCCATGGCGTTGGTTACGCCTATCAAGGTAACAGAGTTGTTTTCCACTTCGAGCTCAGTAGGTCCTGAAACCAGAATTACTTCTGCTCCCCTTAGGGCAAATTCTTCAGCGAGCAAATATCCCATCAATCCTGAAGAATGGTTGCCAATAAATCTCACAGGATCTATCGCTTCATGAGTTGGGCCTGCACTTATTAATACTTTTTTCCCTGAAAACTCCCCTGCCCTTTTAAAATATTTCTTAACAATTTCCAGAATATTTTCAGGTTCTTCCATTCTGCCTTCTCCACAAAGACCGCTTGCCAATTCTCCTTCCCTGGGTTTTATGATGAAATTTCCGTTAGAGATAAGCTTTTTAATATTTTCCTGTGTGCCTGCGTGCTTATACATATCCCTGTCCATAGCGGGTGCAAAGAAAACCGGACATTTTGATGATAAATAAATTGTAAGCAAATAATTGTCGGCAACACCTCCTGCCATTTTAGCGATAGTATTGGCAGTTGCCGGAGCTATTATCATCATATCAGCCCATAATCCTGTTTCTACATGAGAATACCATTCTCCTGTTTCAGGATCAAAGGCATCAGAGTATACCGGATGATCAGAAAGCGTTGACAATGTTAATAGTGTAACGAAATCTTTAGCATCGGGTGTTATTACAACCCTGATATTTGCATTTTCCTTCCTAAGTAAACGAATCAAGAGTGGAGTTTTGTAAGCAGCAATACTCCCTGTAATACCTATTAGTATATTTTTATTCTCAAGCATTAAGGCATATTAGATCATTCAGTGGATCCATCTACTTTATGAGGGTCTCTGAAATATATTTTACCATTCATAAACTCATGAATTGCTATCAGTGTTGGTTTGGGGAGTCGTTCATAGAACCTTGCAATTTCAATCTGCTCCCTGTTCTCGAAAATCTCTTCAAGGTTATCGTTTGTTGTAGCAAACTCTTCTATCTTCCTGTTTAATTCAGCTTTCATCTCAGAACCTATCTGGTTTGCACGCTTAGCAAGTATGGAAACAGTTTCGTAAATATTGTTTGTTTGCTCATAAAAACGTTGCTTGTCTCTGGTAACAGCCGTTGTATCTGTTTTAATCTTTTTGTAATCCATTATATTAATGTGTTGTTTATTGTATAAAGGAAAGCTCTTCCATTGCATCCCCATGCATCTCTGTTGCTTCTTCAATAAATTCTGACTCAGGGAAAAGGTATTTTAAGTCATTGTATGCTTCTATTGCAGATTGATATCTTTCCAGTTGTTTATCTTTAATGCTCTTTTCAGCGTAATAAAAATATGATTTCAGGATGTAGTATAATATCTCCTCTTTATTCCTTGTATCAGGATAATCTCTGATCACATTGTTAAAAGCTGTAATTGCTGCTCTGTAGTATTCTGTTTTAAGGTATAATTTGGCAATTTCAAAATCCTTTTTTTCCAGTTTTGCTCTTAGTTCATCAATAAGTTGATTACAGGTTGCAATCCTCTCACTATCCGGAAAAACATCAATAAATAATTGAAGTTCTTTTATTGCCTCGTAAGTGTTTGTCTGGTCAAGGCTATAATTGGGCGATAGCAAATACTGGCAATATGCGCTCATAAAGAAACATTCTTCAGCTCTGGGCCCTCCCGGGAAACTTTTTGCATATCTTTTAAAGTAATAACTTGCCAGGAGATATTCATCCTGATAATAATAACAATAGGCGTAGTAAAAGTATAATTGTTCAGCTTTTGATGTACCTCTATATGCCCCCATCAATTGCTCAAAAAGCTGTAAAGCCCTGTAATAATCAGCCTTTTCATAATAATCAACAGCAGCCTCAAACTTTGCTTCATTGTCGCTGCTTTTAAGTAACTTGCTATGCTTACTACAGGAAGTAATCAGCACAAAAAGGCCTATTATTATTAAGAGTTTTCTAATCATGGCGCAAAATTACGAATTTCATCGAATTTAGAAACGTTTTTACCATATAAATATTATGATAATGAATTGCTTTGGATTATAAGAAGATATTAATAATTTTGCATTTGAATTATTAACTTTAAAATTTTATACTGTGGATATATTTGAAAGGATACTCAACACCCCTGGTGAACTAGGGCAATACAGGAGCAAAGCTCATGGATATTTTATGTTTCCAACACTTGAGGGAGAGCTGGCATCCAGGATGGATTTCATGGGTAAGGAGAAATTGATTTGGAGTCTAAACAATTATCTTGGGTTAGGGAATCATCCTGAAGTTCGCAAAGCTGATGCTGAAGCTGCAAAGGAATGGGGATTAGCTTATCCTATGGGTGCTCGCATGATGTCAGGACAAACCAAATATCATGAGCAACTTGAAAGAGAGTTGGCCGAATTCGTTGGCCGCGAAGCTTCATATTTATTGAATTATGGCTATCAGGGAATGGTTTCTATCATTGATGCACTTGTAGATCGCAAAGATGTTATTGTATATGATTCAGAAGCTCATGCCTGTATTCTTGATGGAATGAGATTGCACTTCGGAAAAAGATATGTTTATCCACATAATGATATTGCCAACCTTGAAAAAGAACTCCAAAGAGCAAACAAGATTGTCGAAAAAACAGGAGGAGGTATTCTGGTAATTACTGAGGGTGTATATGGTATGTCTGGTGATCTTGGTGATCTTAAGGCCATTGTTGCATTAAAGAAAAAATTTGATTTCAGGCTACTTGTTGATGATGCTCACGGCTTCGGTACCATGGGTGCCACAGGAGCCGGCACTGATGAACACCTGGGAGTTAGAGAGGATGTTGATCTTTACTTCGGAACCTTTGCGAAAGCCATGGCTGGTATTGGAGGCTTTATAGCAGGACCAAAAGATATAATATGGCATCTTATGTACAATATGCGTTCACAGATATATGCCAAATCTCTTCCCATGCCTATGGTGATAGGTGCTTTGAAAAGACTGGATCTGTTAAAAAGTGAGCATGGGCTGAGAGAAAATCTATGGAAAATTGTCAATGCCTTACAAAAAGGATTGAAAGAAAGAGGATTCAACCTGGGTAAAACTGAATCACCTGTTACACCAGTTATCCTTCCTGGAGGAGTTGGTGAAGCAACTCAGATCACAAGTGATCTTCGTGAAAACTACAATATTTTCTGTTCAATAGTGGCTTATCCTGTTGTTCCCAAAGGAATTATTCTACTTAGGCTCATTCCCACTGCAGTACATACTCTTGAAGATGTTGATTATACCATCAAAGCCTTTTCTGAAGTAAAAGAAAAACTTGACCAGGGGAAATATTCATCAGGTGTGATTGAAAATAGAAATATTGAATAAAATTCTCATCAGAGGGTATTTATATTTTCAAATACATAAAAAAAAGCATAGCTTAGCACTTATAATCTTTTCATATGTCTTACGATAATTCCTCCAATTGGAAGAGAATAGGTACATTCTATAAAGCCTATCGTAGAGTGAGATACATATATCATCTAAAAAGATCAAAGAGACGTAAGCTCAAAGAGGAAAGGGATGAAGCGGAGAGAAAGGAAAATGAATATAATTTAGAATATAAGAAAACCCTCAGGCAACATGCTATAGACAATGAACTTCGTAGAAGAATCCTGGAAAATAAATTAAGAGTCCAGGTTGCTGAAAGCGAAGAGGATCTTAAGATTACAGATGAGAGAACTAAAGAGATTAGAAGAGTTTTAAAAGAAGTCGCCGAACAAAGAGAAATAGAAGAGGAAAGAAGAGAAAAGTACAAAGAACTTGAGCGTAAAAAACGCCCGAAAAGGAAATCCCGCAGCAAATCGAGCTTCAATATATTTTATAGATCTTACCGTATAATAAGATATTTACGCTATTTGAAAAAATTGCAAAAGCTTCGTGAAAAAGAAAAGCTTCAGAAAGAAATAAATGAACGGAAAGAATTTACAAGAACATTAAGGGAACAGAAAGTTGATACAGGGGTCTGGGATAAGATCCTGGAAAATAAGTCCAGAATAGCTCCTGATGGAGATTACAAAGTCTATAGAATAAAAGAAGAGGTTAATGACGAACTTATTAGTATCCTGAGGGAGGTAGCTGAAAAGGAAATGCTGGAGGATGAAGCAAGAAGAAAAGAAAAGTTGCTACAGCGCAGGAAAATGATAATGGATCTGATCAAGCAAAGCCCATTAAGATTTAAGAATGCATTACTTGGGATAAACAAGCAATCAATAATCGAAGCCTTTAAAAAGCTAAAAGAAG
>CAZDWF010000081.1:0-17244 GCA_964508895.1 uncultured Bacteroidales bacterium | reverse complement strand
ACAGGAACCGGAAAAATTAAAAGGAAACATGCGTATAAAGGCATAGATTTTATTGATCCTGAAATACCTCAAAAACTTAAGAATTATCCTTTCCCTGGCAATATCAGGGAGTTAAAAAACATGGTGGAGAGAGCCATGATACTCTGTGAGAACAACCAACTGTTATGGAAAGATTTTGAGCACTTTATTTCAGGAAGCATCCCTGAAGACTTAGCTCCATCAATAAGCACAATCGATACCGGATCTTTTGACCTGGAAGAGGTTGAAAAAAATCTCATAATCAAAGCCCTTGAAAAATCTGATTATAATAAATCTCAGGCAGCAGAACTTCTGAATATTACCTGGCAGGCATTAGATAGGAGGATGAAGAAGTTTGGGCTTTGATAAATTGTCGATTGTCAATTAGTTATTAGTAATTTTTAATTTAATTTTCGATTTATTTATTGTTGGATTTTGCAGTTATTATCGTTTTATGACAAAATTGCTACTAACTGCGAACATTCGTCTTTGCATAAATTGAATATTTCAGCCTCTCCCTTATTTATTGAATTAGATAAAAGCTTTAGATTGATATCTGTTTCACGTAATTCTTTGAGAACAAGGCTTACCTTATGGATAAAATCATTTCTTGATTCTAAGGCTTGAACTTCGCCGTAATTAAGTGCAGCACTGGTTGAAGACCTGATAATTTGCTTTGATAAATGCATTGCAATAAAACTACCATCTAACTTTTTACAAAGATTATTGATATTCTGTGCTAAACGAACTAATCTGTTTTCTAATTCTATTCTCATAATAATAGTATTATTTATTACTTAATACCATTATCATTAAAAAGTGCCTTCCAAATTCAAACTTTTTTCAATAAATTTTAAATTACTAATAACTAATTGACAATCGACAATAAAAAAGACCACCTCAAAAATGAGATGGCCTCTTATATTTCTATATAATTTATTGACTACTTTACCTTGTCAACTATTGCTTTAAAAGCATCTGGGTAGTTCATTGCCAGGTCAGCAAGCACTTTCCTGCTAATGTCAATATTATTCTTATGAAGTTTCCCCATAAAAACCGAATATGACATGCCGTGTTCACGTGCACCTGCATTGATACGTTGTATCCATAATGCTCTGAAATTTCTTTTCTTTGTTTTTCTGTCTCTGTATGCATACTGCAAACCTCTTTCATAGGCGTTCTTTGCTACAGTCCAGACATTCTTTCTTCGGCCAAATTGTCCTTTGACCCTCTTCATGATCTTTTTTCTTCGCTGGCGTGCAGCTACTACATTTACTGATCTTGGCATAATTTCTGATTTTTCACTTAAGCGTTTCGTCTCAGGACGAACTCTTCTTTGCTCAAAGTAATTTTAATAATTAATTTATTTCTGAATCATTTCACGTATGTTTGCTTCATCAGCAGGATCAACGATAGTCTTGTAAGTAAGATTACGTTTCCGCTTCTTTGTCTTCTTAGTCAGTATATGACTTTTATACGCATGTTTCCTTTTAATTTTTCCGGTTCCTGTAAGAGAAAATCTCTTTTTAGCTCCGGATTTTGTTTTCATCTTAGGCATTTTATTGTCCTCTTATTGTGTGTATAATATTTACTTCTTTGGTGAGATGATCATGATCATCCTTTTGCCTTCCAGTTTAGGCATCCTTTCAACCTTACCATATTCTTCAAGCTCGTCAGCAAATTTCAGAAGAACATATTCGCCTTTCTCTTTATATATAATCGTTCTTCCCTTAAAAAATACATCTACTTTTACTTTAGCTCCATCCTGTAAAAATTTGATGGCATGCTTTAACTTAAAGTTAAAATCATGTTCATCAATATTAGGCCCCAGCCTGATTTCTTTAACAACAACCTTCGCGGTTTTTGCTTTAATCTCTTTTTGCTTCTTTTTCTTTTCGTAGAGGAATTTTTTGTAATCGACTATTTTACAAACTGGTGGATTAGCATTCGGGCTGATCTCTACAAGATCAAGATCCTGTTCATCAGCCAGTGCCAGTGCCTCCTTGATATTAAAAATTCCACTTTCGATATTTTCTCCGACAACTCTGACGACCGGTGCTTTGATCCTTTCATTGATCTTGTGCAGGTCTTCTACTCTCCTGGGTTGCCTTCTGTTGAACCTGTTTTTGTTAAATGGACTAGCTATTGTAAATTCTCCTATATTAATTAAACATATATTTTATGGTTCCAGCGATTCACTGACTTCTTTTTGGATCATTTCTGCAAACTTCTCTATCGCAAATGAACCAAGATCGCCTTCACCCTGTCTTCTTACAGATACATTCCCCTCATTCTCTTCCTTTTCACCAACCATCAACATATAGGGGATTTTTTGCATCTCAGCATCACGGATCTTCTTTCCGGTCTTCTCGCTGCGCTCATCAACGAGGGCGCGAATTTCGTAATTATTTAGCAAATTTAAAACTTTTTTTGCATAATTATGATATTTTTCGCTGATTGGCAATATGATAACTTGTTCAGGAGTGAGCCAGAGCGGGAATTTTCCTGCACAGTGCTCAAGCAAAACTGCCATAAATCGTTCCATTGAACCGAAAGGTGCACGGTGGATCATTATTGGTCTGTGTTTTTCATTATCCGAGCCGGTATATTCCAGCTCAAATCTCTCAGGAAGGTTATAGTCTACCTGAATAGTGCCTAATTGCCACTGGCGGCCCAGTGCATCCTGGACCATGAAATCCATCTTAGGTCCATAGAACGCAGCTTCTCCAATTTCAACCTCAGCCTCCAGTCCTCTTTCCTCTGCCACTTCCTGAATAATTCGTTCTGCCCTCTCCCAGTTCTTATCACTTCCAATATATTTATCCTTATTGTTGGGATCACGTAGTGATATCTGAACAGTGTAATCTTTAAAATCAAGAGCCTTAAAAATATGAAGCACAATATCAATTACACCTTTGAATTCATCTTTCAGCTGATCAGGAGTACAGAAAATATGAGCATCATCCTGGGTAAAAGCTCTAACTCTTGTTAATCCGTGCAATTCTCCACTCTGTTCATAACGATATACCGTACCAAACTCTGCAATGCGATACGGAAGGTCACGGTATGAATGAGGCATAGCTTTATATATCTCGCAATGATGCGGACAATTCATCGGTTTCAGGAAAAACTCCTCTCCTTCTATTGGTGTACTGATCGGCCTGAAAGAATCCTCAGCATATTTTTGATAATGTCCTGAAGTTTTGTAAAGCTGTGATTTCCCAATATGAGGTGTAATAACCTGCTGGTATCCTGCCTTCTTCTGGACATCTTTCAGGAAGTTCTCCAGCCTTTCACGCAATGCAGCTCCTTTAGGCAACCATAGTGGTAATCCTGAACCAACTTCCTCAGAGAAAGTAAATATCTCTAATTCCTTACCCAATTTCCTGTGATCTCTTTTCTTTGCTTCTTCAAGCATTTCCAGGAATTCGGTGAGCTCCTTTTGTTTAGGGAAAGTGATACCGTATATCCGGGTAAGCATCTTACGGTTTTCATCACCCCTCCAGTATGCTCCTGCAATATTTAACAGTTTTATTGCTTTTATTACACTAGTATCAGGAAGATGAGGTCCGCGACAAAGATCAGTAAATGTTCCTGATTCATATAAGGAAATCTCACCATCTTCCAGCTCATTGATCAACTCAATCTTATATTCATCTCCCTTTTTGGTGAAATATTCCAATGCTTCTGTCTTACTTTTTTCCTTCCTGGTGAATGTTTGCTTTTCTTTAGCAAGCTGTTTCATCCTGTCTTCTATGTCTATCAGATCCTTATCTGTTAAATTTCTTTCACCAAAGTCAATATCATAATAAAACCCATTCTCTATATCCGGGCCTATTCCGAATTTCACTCCGGGATATAATTGCTCAATAGCTTCAGCCATAAGATGTGCGGAAGAATGCCACATGGTGCCCATTCCTTCTTTATCTCTTAAAGTGAATAATTTTAGTCTGGCATCCTTATATATTGGCCTGGTAGCATCCCATATCTCATCATCAAGCTTTGCTGAAACCACGTTGCGTGCCAGTCCTTCGCTAATGCTTTTAGCTATATCAAGTGCTGTAACTCCTTCTTCGTATTGCCTGATATTACCATCAGGAAATGTAATGTTAATCATAAATAGATTTTTGCCTGTTAAAAACGGCTGCAAAGATAAATATTAATGGGGAAATTGGAAAATAAAAAAACAGACGGGTTTGTTATTTTCATTTTAAGTTAATTTCTTAAAATATTATTTTTAGAATAAAGACAAAATATTTATCATAGATTGATTATTGCCAGTTTAAAGTGGTTTCAAATGTAGTGAAACAAGAGAATATTTTGAAATTAATTTTCAAGTTGCAAGTCGACGGTACCAAGTGAACAGCGACCAGCATCAAGCATCAGGAATATTCTGGAATACATGAAATTATTTTGTATACAGCAATTACGAGGTATTACCTAACCGCAATAGACGCTATGGAATGCGCAACGGACGCAAAGAATTAATCTGTGTTTCATCTGTGGAAATCTGTAAAACTCTCTGATGAAAGATGATCTACGAACTAATTACTAACCACTCGTATCTCCGTTCGTCTGTTCATAGCTCTCCCCTCTTCCTCCTCATTGCTGGCAATTGGCTTCTCAAAGCCATATCCTTTGGTGATAAGCCTGTCAGGAAAGATTCCCTTTTTTGCAAGGTAAATTTTTACAGATCCTGCTCTTTTGAGGGATAGATTTTTATTGTATGCCGCTGTTCCTATACTGTCGGTATGTCCACCGATTTCTATACAAACTGAGGGGTTTTGCTCCATGAAGTAATAAAGAAGATCAAGTTCGGAAATAGATTCCGGCTTAAGATCATATTTATCGGTATCAAAAAATATATTATTCAGTACGACAGTGGAATTAGCCTGAATTATTTGCAGAGGAATATTCTTTTTAATTGAAACAGTTGTGTCAAGCTCGAAATGATCAGAATAAAACAGATATCCTCTTTTACTCACATTTAAAGCATACTTATAATGCAAAGGAAGGCAAACCAAGAACTCACCGTTAACAGGATTTGACCTGGATTGTATCACAACTTCTCCTGATTCAAGATCGATTAATTCAAAAAATGCTTCTAATGGTTTTCCTGAAATAGAATCATATACTTTTCCTTCCAGGTATGTAACCTGTTCAGGACGAATATCTTTTGGAGGATCAAACTCATAAATATCATAGCCTGTTTCATCTTTGGTCTTTGATGAAATAAAGGCTTTTTCACCTGTAACATTCAAAATCAGGTTTATCTCGTCACCTCTGGTATTGATGGGATATCCAAGGTTAACAGGTGCTGTCCAGTATCCTGATGTATCTTTCTTAGACATAAACAGATCATACCCACCCATTCCTGTATGTCCTTCTGAAGAAAAGTACAGGGTTTTTCCGTCCTGATGAATGATAGGAGCCATTTCATCTTCATCAGTATTTATCATTATACCCAGGTTTCCTGGTTTACTCCAGGATCCGTCATTTTGTCTTTCAGAAACCCATATATCAGAGCCTCCTTTAGTTCCATGCCGGATGCTGCTAAAATATAAGGATTTGCCATCAGACGACAAGCTTGGCTGGGATTCCCAGCTTCCTGTGTTAACAACAGATCCCAGGTTAATGGGTAAAGAATATGTATCGCCTACTTTCCTCGACATATACAGATCACAGCTACCAAAACTTCCTGGTGCCTGGCATCCGGTAAACACCAGATACTGTCCATCAGGAGAAAAGGTTGCTGCTCCTATATTTCCAAAATCATTCAGAAATTCATCTACTCCGATCACATCACCCCATGAGGTATCCAGTTTTGACGCAAAATGAACCTGCTCGAGGAAATCAGTTTTCTCAGGATTCAAAGGTGTTTTCCGGGTAAAAAGGATCTCTCTGGCATCAGTACTCAATGAATTAATATATTCATCATTATAAGTATTTACTGCAGTATCAAGCTTTATGGGGATGAATTCAACAGGGTTTGCATAAGCATACCTCCTGAACATACAAACATCCAACCTTTTAGCTATGAATTTTTTTCGAGGATCAGCAATATCTTTTTCTTTCAGGTACTGTGTATAATATTCTATTGCTTTAACATAATCTTCTAACCCGAAGTATGCATTTCCTGCAACAAAATAAAGGAATGGATCGTATTCCGGACTTACCTCTATAGCTTTTTCGTAACTCTCAGCTGCTTTATGCCAGTCTTCAAGATCAGATAAAATATCTCCTTTTAATATGTATGGTAAAACGAAAGCAGTATCCTCGCTGATAGCATTATCACAATACATTATTGCTTTCCAGAGATTGTTTTTATGAAAGGTATCAGAGGCCTTATCCATCCATTGCCATGCTTTTTTGGAATCAGTGTAGTTTTGTTGATCGAAAGTTTGGGAGAGGGAAACTAAGGGTAATAGGATTAGGAAGAGGATCTGTGACGCGTGACGCGTAACGCGTAACGTGTAATGACGTGACGCGGGGCTGGTGACTTGCGACTTGTGACTTGCGGCTTGCATCTAATTCTTAATTCTTAATCCTATGGAATCCTCATATACTTATGGCTTTGCAGTGAGATCCTCCACTTCGGATTCTCCAGTATATAATCAACGATCTGTGTCATTATTTGTTTTGCCTTACTCCATTCGGGCTGTAGGAGCAGCAATATATCCTCTCCTACCTTTTCGGCATTTTCTTCTGCCCATATAAAATCTTCTTCATCCTGGATAATTACCTTTAATTCATCAGCTCTTTCAAATAATTTCTTTAGAGGTGGTTGGTTTTTCTTTGGTGACAGACAGATCCAGTCAAATGATCCTGTTAATGGATATGCCCCTGATGTTTCCAGGAAGATCTCTACCTCAATTTTCTTCAGCTCATCGCATAAATATGACAAATCATACAGCAAAGGCTCTCCTCCGGTTATTACAACAGCTTTTGCAGGACAATCCTGAATTCGTTTTATTATGTCGTCAACTAATACCAATGGGTGCAGTTCTGCGCTCCATGATTCTTTCACATCGCACCAGCGACAACCTACATCACAGCCTCCTATCCTGAGAAAATATGCTGCCTTTCCTGTATTAGAACCCTCGCCCTGAATAGAATAAAACTCTTCCATGACCGGAAGAAAAAGAGGGTTCTCTGTTACTTTTTGCAATATGCTCAATTTATTATCAGTTTGGCTACTTTTATACGATTGGCTATGGTGACTTTTATAATATAAAATCCTGCATTCAGGTGATCAACATTTATCGAAACCAGGCATCCCTTTTTTGTCGGGGTAAATACTGAGAAATAAATATCACAGGAATTACCCATCTGGTCAAATACTTCAACTATCGGTTCTTCTACATGTTTCCCGACCACCTCAATGCTTACCTTACTGTTTGCTGGATTCGGGCTTATACTGATCTCCTCATTATAATATACATGATAAATATAAGTAGGAGGTGAATACAGCCATTCAGTAACAGGTATTGAAAACACTCTCTGCGAAAAGATCTTATTATCCTCCGTACTTAAATAAACATTATCCTTATCAATAAAACAAATACCTTCAGTTTGAGACCCTAAAATTCCTGGCAGATCAATTCTTCTTTTATTTCCTGAAAAGAAATCTCCATTTTTATAATCAAATAACAGATATAACATTGGAATATAGGATGAATATCCCGACAAAATAATCATCTCATTACCTGCACCGTAAGCAGCTCCTGTAACTAATCCTGACACATTTAAGCTATCAAGTAATTCTGCTGAGTAGTATCCTGTAGATTTTGGCAATCTATACAATTTAGTTTTTTTATTCTGCCAGTTTTTCGTGAACAGGAAAATGCTATCGTCTTTAATTATCATCGCCTCACAATCAAAATTATGAGCATGAGGTAGTGAAACAAAACTTGTTTGATCGGAATAATTAAAATTCAGGGCTTCTGCAGTAACAGTATCATAATATTGTTCTCCAATATCAGCTTTAAGAACTCTCAGGATTTTCAGATCCTTACGGCTTCCATAATTATTGCCAAAATCGCCAATATATATGTAATTCTCATCCTGATCAATCTCTTCCCAATCAGTATTTTGAAAATTTGAAACATAAACCTCTTTAAGTATATCTCCGTTTGCTGTATCGATTTTGTATATAATTGGTTCATTCCCTGAATCATTTTGTGTCCATAAAGCATCTTTATAAAATATCAATCCGGAAGTTTCTTTAACCTCTTCAGTTAAATGGAAAAACTTAGAAGGGCTAAAGGAAGCCTTGTCATAGGTGCAGGAACCATTATTTGCAGTAGCTGAAGAATTATAGTTATTTGCCAGGGGGTCAGTGCAACCAGAAACCTGAGCTTCCAACTTTGTAAACATTGTTGAAATTAAAAGAATTAAAAGCAGAAAGCTGCAAGGTGACGCGTGATGTGTGACGCGGAACGAGGATGATGACGGGCTAATGAGTTGATGAGGTGATGTCAATCTTTCATCTTGTATCTCACATCTCACATCTTCCATCAATTATTAATTATTAATTATTAATTATTCCGTGCTGCGCGCAATGTATTCATCAACAAAGATACTATCGTCATAGGCCCAACACCACCCGGTACAGGAGTAATATATGAACATTTTTTCGACACCTCGTCAAAATCCACATCACCAACGAGCTTATATCCTGATTTGGTCTTATCAGATTTAATCCTGTGAATGCCTACATCAATAACCACTGCACCCTGTTTTACCATATCTGCAGTTATGAATTTTTCTCTGCCAATAGCAGCAATCAGAATGTCTGCATTCTGGGTGAATTCTTTGAGATTATTAGTGCGGCTGTGACACATTGTTACTGTACAGTTACCAGGATTGGATTTCCTGGAAAGTAAAATACTTACCGGTGTTCCAACAATATTGCTTCTTCCTACAACCACACAGTTCTTTCCATCTGTCTCTATCTTATACCTTTTCAATAATTCTACTATTCCAAAAGGTGTTGCTGATATAAATGCAGGAATTCCGAGCATCATCTTCCCCAGGTTTACAGGATGGAATCCATCCACATCTTTCTCAGGCAAAATTCTTTCTATGATCTTATCTTCATCGATATGCTCAGGTAATGGAAGCTGTACTATAAATCCATCAATTTCCTCATCATTATTCAGGAAGTCAACTACATTCAGTAATTCCTCCTCTGAAATATTTGCAGGATGGCGGTATATACTAGACATCATACCCACTTCTTTACATGCTCTTTCCTTACTGTTAACATAAGTATGACTTGCCGGATCATCGCCAACAATTACAGCAGCAAGATGAGGTGATCTGTCTTCATTATCTATCATTTCTGCAACCTCAGCTTTGATCTCTTCTTTTATCTTAGCTGCAATTTTTTTACCGTCTATTAGTTTCATAAATCCAAATTTTATTACTGAGAGCTAATTGGGGCGAGGCATGTTGCGCATCATCTTCATCATATTGCGCCCCTTAGCACCTGTCATCATCCGCATCATCTTGCTCGTTTCACTAAACTGTTTAATGAGTTGATTCACTTCCTGCACATCTGTTCCACTACCTATAGCAATTCTCCTTCTGCGGCTTCCGTTCAATAATCGAGGATTACCACGTTCGTCTGGAGTCATAGAATGGATAATGGATTCAATACCTTTAAAAGCATCATCATCTATATCAAGGTTTTTGATCGCTTTTCCCATTCCAGGTATCATGCCCATAAGATCCTTAACATTACCCATTTTCTTAATTTGCTTGATCTGCTTCAGGAAATCATTGAAATCAAACTGGTTTTTAGCGATCTTACGTTGTAGCTTAAGCGCCTCCTCTTCATCAAATTGTTCCTGGGCTTTTTCAACAAGTGAAACGATATCACCCATACCAAGTATCCTGTCTGACATACGATCAGGATAAAAAACATCAATTGCATCTATCTTTTCCCCAATACCAACAAATTTAATAGGTTTATTAACGATAGACTTAATAGATAAAGCAGCACCACCACGCGTATCACCATCGAGTTTGGTAAGTACAACGCCTTCAAAATCAAGACGGTCGTTAAATGCTTTGGCAGTATTTACAGCATCCTGACCGGTCATGGAGTCAACAACAAAAAGTGTTTCCTGTGGATTGACAGTCTTTTTGATAGCAGAAATCTCATCCATCATTCTCTCATCAACAGCAAGACGACCTGCAGTATCCACAATAACAATATTATATCCTTTTTCTTTTGCGTAGGCAATTGACTTTTTAGCAATCTTAACAGGATCTTTATTGTCTTCTTCTGTATAAACCTCAACACCAATTTGTTCTCCAAGAACCTTTAACTGTTCAATTGCAGCAGGACGATAAACGTCGCCTGCAACCATTAAAGGATCCTTTCCTTTTTTAGTCTTCAGGTAGTTAGCCAGTTTAGCAGAAAAGGTTGTTTTACCAGAACCCTGTAATCCTGCAATAAGAAAGATAGCAGGGTTACCTTTTAAGTTTATATCAACCATTTCGCCACCCATAAGCTGGGCCATCTCATCCCTTACGATCTTTACCATAAGCTGTCCGGGAGAAACAGAGGAAAGTACATTTTCCCCCATGGCTTTCTTCTTCACATCATCGGTAAATTGCTTAGCGATTTTATAGCTAACATCAGCATCAATAAGTGCGCGGCGAATTTCCTTAATACTTTCAGCAACATTTATCTCTGTAATATGCCCCTGGCCTTTTAAAATCTTAAACGACCTCTCCAGTTTTTCACTTAATCCTTCAAACATAATTTAGTTCAATTTTTGTGGCACAAAATTACAAATAAAAATGATTCAAGTCGCAAATCGCCAGTCGCAAATCGCAAATCGCCAGTCGCCAGTCGCCAGTCGCCAGTCGCAAGTCACCAGTCACCAGTCACCAGTCACCAGTCACCAGTCGCCAGTCGCCAGTCGCTAGTCACCAGCATCCGTCTTCCCCCTTCTCCATCAGAAAATTTTGAATCAGTTATATTATTTTGTATATTTGGTTTAGGGTATTTAATTAATTGGCCTAATTTCTCATCACATTTTCATAGCAAATCATACCCTCCCAAATTTTTGCTAAAACAATTTAATTACATTATTAAACCCTACTACCATGAAAAAAACCACGACAATTTTATTAACACTGCTTCTGGGAGTATCACTTTGCATATCACAGCAAAGTAATACCAACACAACAAAATTTATAATAGCCGGAGAGCAATCAGACAAGCCTTTGATAAGCAAGGTCGATCGTTTACCTGACTCATATATTAGTCCCACATACACTTATCGGGCAAATGCTAACAGAACAATGACATTGATCAATTTTGACAACATTGATGCCCCTGATTTCTTTATTAATACTAACCCTTGTCAGAATGAGTACAATGGGTATTCCATTGATTTTGAAGGACCCAGTATAAATGATGGTGGTGCTATACTTAATGAAGGTTCCAGCTTTGGTGTTACAGGATATTCTCCACCAAATTTCCTCGCATTTAACACTGGTTCAATGATGGCAAACGGTGGAGTTCCTCAAGGCCCGGAAACAATCTATTTTTATGAAACAGTTTCATATGTTGAAATGCTTGCCGGAAGCGCCAATGCAGGATTAATAGAAATGACTGCCTACGACATTAATAATAATTTAATTGGACACAAACAGATTACAGGAAGTAATGCCTTGCAAATAATAAATATTGCAGCAGAAAATATATCTAAAGTAGTAATACAGTTCACGGGTACATGGTTAGTTCTTGACGATCTGTTTTTTGACACTTACCTAATCCCACAAAACCTGACTTTAACAAACACTCCTGTAATTGGAGAGGTTGACCTGGATTGGAACTATGCTCCAATGAATGGATTCTATGAAAACTTTGAGGATGAAGTGGCTCAAAACTGGGAATATGTATCAGGATACTGGGCAGTTTATAACAATATGTTTAATGTTGCAAGCTCAGATAAAAACGTTTCAAGTGCCTTTTACAATTACAACTTTGGCGACTTTGACATGGAAGTTAAAATGTCGAAAGATGCTGGCGCTGATTGTAATACCGGAATCTATTTTCATGGAGACCCCGCTGACCTGAGCAGTGCTGGAGGGTGGTTATATGGTTATCATTTAATATATTGCACAAATGGTCAGTGGAATCTTGTAAGATACGATAATGGCTCAGCAACATTCATACAAGGCTGGATCGCAAGTCCTGATATATATTTAGGATTAGGAGCTTTTAATACCATAAGAATAGTAAGAGCTGCCGGAAATATTGATGTATACTTCAATGGTATATTACAAGGAACATATTTTGACAACACATATAATAGTGGCAAACTTGGCTTAAAAATGTATGATAGCGGATTAATCGGAAATGGTCTTTATGATTATGTTCAGGTATATCCTATTGTCAAAGACTATACTTTTGGCAAAGTAAATCAGGAGCCTCAGCTGATACAGTGTGAGCCGGAAAGCAATTATTCAAATTGCGTCAGCTGCGATCCCGGGGAAATAAATATGATTGCATCACAGACGCCGCCTGTTTCTCCTTATGTTTATGAAGGGACTGCTATTTTTTCAAATTTTAATGTTTACAGAAACAATATACTTGTTGATGCTCCCAGTATAACAAACCTTACTAATACTATTCCAGGATATGGATTTTATGGATACAATGTAACCGCCCAGTATACAGATGGTGAATCAATTGGAAGCGAATATGCTATTACCTGGTGGCAAAATGATCCAATCTTTGAACAAAATACATATCTACCAAATGCTTTGGGATGGTCAGCATATACAAGTGATGACTACACTGATTACGAAGTACTTGACAACTTCCATGTAACGGAATTCATAACGGGTATTTCATTTCTAGGTCTCACTCTTGAATGGATGCCCGGATGGACCCCTTGTCCTACTGAAGACCCAATGCTCTTCACCGTAAGTTTTTATACTGATAATGCCGGGATGCCGGGCACCCTGTTAACTTCTTTTACTGAAACATTATATAGAACTGAAACTGAATTGGTATACTCTGGTTATCCAATGTATGAATATAATTATGATTTTCCGGATTATGTAGATCTTCAAATAGGATGGGTATCAGTGTCAGGAGGTTCTTTATCAACACCTGATTGCTGGTACTTATGGTCAAATTCAGACCAGGGTGATGGTATTGCTTATCAGTATGAAGCTGTTGGAGGGGTTTACAACCCATTATCTGATGACCTTGCATTCATTTTAAAAGGCGGCTGGAGTCCACCTGCACCGGCAAACCTCGATGCAATACTTGATAATCTTTCAGGAAATGTTTCGTTACAATGGCAGTTTACTCCTGAAAGCGGAAAAGCATTTATACATTTCAAAGTATACAAGGATGGAACTTATATTGGAATTTCAAGTACAAATAATTACACCGATCCCCTCACAGCATTTGGAACATATTCTTATTATGTAACAGCATTATATGATGAAGGAGAATCTGTTCCTTCAAATAATGCTGATGTAACGTGGCAGGCTATTTCACCTGCAAACCTTGTCGCAAATTTAAATACATCGAACGGGCAAGTTAACCTTACATGGAGTCATAGTGCTAAGGCAAACAGGGCATTCCAATTCTTTAACATATACAGAAATGCAAGTATTATTGCAACTACCCCATCACTAAATTATACGGATAACCTTTCAGTATATGGAACTTATGACTACTATGTAACTGCCCAATATGCAGAAGGTGAATCAGGTCCATCTAACAATGAACTAATTAACTGGATGGGCATAAATGAGCTGGGTGGATATGAAGTATTAATTTATCCTAACCCTGCAGATGAAAAACTAATAATCGAAACCGGAGCAGAGATCGAAAGCATTATTATTTTCAATCTTTTCGGACAGGAAGCATTGAATACCACCCCTTCAGGAAACAAAATCACTATTAATACTTCGTCATTACCTGAAGGCATATATTTCATCAAACTCATTACCGACAAAGATGAGATGCTAAGGAAGATTGTAATAAAATAATTTATTTCGGAACATACTTAAGAACTCTTTGATAGAGAATAAATACAGAATTTAGCTTTACCCACACCTGGCGACTGGCGACTATGGACTGGCGACTGGAAAAGACTTAACCGCAATAGACGCTATGGAAGGCGCAATGGACGCGAGGAATTAATCTGTGGAAATCTGTGAGAAAAGAGTTCACCACAGAGGAACAGAGCCACAGAGAATACATTTAGGAAATTGTAATGGTAATTTAATAAAAATGTTCTGCGGAAAGATCTGCGAATCTGCGAAGAAAATCTGCGTAAATCCGCAAGAACTCTTATCTGCGTTAATCTGTGAGAACCTCTTATCCGCGAAATCCGCGAGAAACTCTTATTAACGAGAACCCCTGCAACCATTTCACATAAACAATTGTCCTATATCTAAGTCGTCGTTATTAAAACCTAAAACCAGATGATTATGAGGAATCTTTATAAATTGCTTATTATAGGTTCTTTACTTATAAGCAATCCTCTTTTTTCTCAGCAATTGATCACTAATAAAGTATTAAATTCAAATAATAAAAATATTACTCCAAGAGCATCAGGATTCCACTCCTCTCCTTTTCTAAACACAAATGATTCCCTCGCTGTCTTTGCTACATGGAATCCGCCCGGAAACTTAGTAATTCTTGAATGGATCCTTTATCCTGCGCAATATTACGAATGTGCTTATGATGATGGAACTGCAGAAGAGATAATTGTTTGGTCGATGGCCGGAAATGAAAATGCAGTTAAATTTTATCCATCATCCTACCCTTGCCATGTTACAGGTGGAAGTATTTATGTTGGTGATGGTAGTTTCCCTGCAGGGAGTTGGATGGGGACTGTTTTCAGGATAATTCTATACGATGATGATGGGCCAAATGAAATGCCTGGCACTCCAATAGATTCTGTAGATGTTACGGTTTATAAATATGGCTGGATAGAATTTTCCGGCATTTACGGAATAATCGAATCAGGAAACTTTTATCTGAGCATGAAGCAATTAATTCCTTCACCAGCTTGTCCGCTGGGAGTTGATTATACACCTCCGACTTATAATACAGGTTATTTAAAGTTTATGGGCCAGGAGTGGCAGCAATCTATATATCAGGATATGATGATCAGGGCACATTGGGCAGATAGTTTTGATCTTCAATATTATGCGGTGGCTAAAATCGATAGCATGACAATACCCTGTGACCCATCTTCAGGGGAAGAAGTCGTCCTTGGATCAGGATTATGTAAAAACTGGGATGTAGGATTTTATTGTGATTCATGTTATTGTGCCTGGGGCGTAGCAATCGTTACTAATCCCATGACCTCCTGGTTCTATTCCAACATCCTGGGAAATAATAATTTTTCTACCATATCATTTCAAGTAGACAATGTTTTTGGAGAAGGTATTTCTGAAGCAAATATCGAATTAGCAGGATTGGATTGCAGTTTCTCAAATTACTTTGCAACAACTGATACGAATGGCTTTGCTGAAATTGACTCAGTTTACGAAGGCTACTATGATATTATTGCACATAAACCGGATTACGACAGCATCATCCTGGAAAATATTAATCTGATCAATGATACCACTCTTAATTTGGTAATGGAACTCTCTGCACCTACAAATCTTCAGATTGACACTTTAACATCATGGCTGACATGGAATTGTGTATCAAGCGATGCAAGCAGGGCATTTTTGGATTATTATGTTTTCTTAGACAGTGCCTTTGTAGATATAGCAGATACAAACTGGATTCAATTACCTTATATGGAATACAATACTGAGCACGAAGCATGTGTGCAAGCTCATTATACTGATGGTTTCAGCGCATTATCATGTATAGACTTTACTTCTGGGTACCTGGCTCCTCCCAGAAATCTTGATGGAGTAACTTTTGATGATGCTGTACATCTTTGGTGGGAAGCACCAATTATCCCTGATACCGGAAACAGTCAAATAATACCCAATAATTTATTAGGATATAAGCTTTACAGAAATGATTCAATAATAAGTTTTATCCAGGATTCAACAAGCGATACTATTCACTATTATGATGTTGGATTAGCCGGTAATTGTCCACCTAATATTCTCTTCAATTACAAAGTAACAGCTTTGTACGATATGCAACCTTATGGTTTCCCAGGCGATACCGGTGAATCGTATTTCGAAGGGCCCCTTGGTTATATGATATACTTGCTAAGTGTATTACCCTTTCATGAGCAATGGAATTCAGGATCATTCGACCTTAACCAGTGGGAACATGGAACAAACTGGGTGGTAAATGGTCAGACCGGTAATCCTGAACCAAGTGCTGAATTTACAGGGACTCCCCTTTTAAATTATTATTCATCATCTCTGATTTCATTTTGTATTGATGCAGTGAATTATAATGACCCATTTATTGATGGCTTGATTTGGCTTGATTTCGACCTGAAACTGGAAAGCATCAATAATACCGGAGTGGAGAAATTCCAGGTTAATGCGATAATCAATGATACTGCATACAATATTGCCACGTATAGTAATATCTCAGGAAGCTTTGGCTGGCAAAGTTACCATTTCAATATAACAGACTTATGTTTTGGCAAGTTCTTTAAAGCAGAATTCGATGCCAATGGAGCGAACTCAGGCAGTATCCAATCTTGGCAGCTTGATAATATTCGGATTTACCGCAGCTGCGCCGGCCCATCCGGCCTTTGCCATGAAGACCTCGGAAACAATGATTATTTGTTAAAATGGATACCTCCTCAAAATATTGATAAGTACAAAGCAAATAACAGAGATCTGATGGGATATAGAATATATCAGGATTATAGCCAGCTTGATTTTACACAAGACACATTTTACCAGATAAACCTTCCTGCAGCAGGAGATTACGTTTTTGAAGTCACTGCTGTTTACGAAGACTGCGAATCAGATACTGCTGCCGGGCCAATTACCATTTCTGTTCCTGTATTCCAGGAAGAACAAATAATGGAAGACCTTATCAGAATATTCCCAAACCCTGCAAGAGAAATCCTGAATATCCAAAGCAATCAACCTATCAATAGAATTGAAGTATTCGACCTCCTCGGAAATAAACTCCTCCAAACCCAACCCAATCAAAAATCAACAACACTAAATATTAAATTTCTAGAGGATGGAACATATCTGATTAAAATCCTTCAATCTAACAGTATAATCTTT
>CAZDWF010000080.1:0-17251 GCA_964508895.1 uncultured Bacteroidales bacterium | reverse complement strand
GTATTCTGAAAAATATGGATTGGAGATCATTTCTGTTTCTGTTGACAGCAGCAAAACTGATTATGACAAGTTTCTAAAACAATTCCCTTTGCCATGGAAGCATTATGCTGATTATAAAGGATGGAATACTGCTGCTGCCATTGATTACAGCATATATGCCACACCGATGATCTTCCTGCTAAATGACAAGAGAGAAATTCTTGCTAAGCCCATGTCGGTTTATGAACTGGTAAGGAAGCTGGAAGCTATGGAGGAATAGATTGTCAATTGTCAATTTTTAATTTTTAATTTGAAATTTATGGTCGATTTAAAGATTTGATTTTGCTGTAATTACTGTTTTATGAAAAATTGCAACCAATTGGGAGCATTCATTATAACAAGTATCCAGATATTCCTTCTCATTTTTTCGGATTGTATCGGCAAGAAGATTCAGGCAAACCTGAGTTTCTCTAAGTTCTTTCAAAACTATTCCTATTTTATGGATAAAATCTTTCCTAGATTCGGCACCCTGAGCTTCTCCATAATTTAACGCTGCTGCTGTTGATGACCTGATAATTTGTTTTGTTAAATGAAAAGACATAAAACTACTATCCAGCTTTTTGCTTAATCTGTTAATATTTTGTGCTAACTTTATTAACCGGATTTCTAATTCATGTCTCATTTACATACTTTTTATTACTTAATACAAAAAGCACACAAATGTTCCCTGTTAAATCAAACTTTATTCAATAAATTCCAAATTAAGAACTGAAAATTGACAATCGTCCAATTCAAATCCTTGTTTTACAGTAAATTAACAGACTTGCCAATACATTATAGAATAAAATGATTTCGAAGCAGGATATACTAATTTAGTATAATCCTACCATCCTGACGCCAGAACATCAGCAATATGTATAGTCTTAATATTTAAGCCGGCTTTTTTTATATAACCCTCCTGATGCATTAAACAGGATGAATCAGTACTAACGATATAATCAGCCTTGGTTTCCAAGGCATTTTCAACCTTCTGTTCAGCCATAGCTGATGCAATAGATGAATGCTTCACAGAAAATGTACCACCAAATCCACAACACACATCAGTATCTTTCATTTCAACAAGTTCGAGCCCTTTAACTTTAGAAAGAAGTATTCGTCCTTCATCCTTCAAACCATATTCCCGCAGTGCTGCACAGGAATCATGATAGGTAACTTTATGTTTGAATTCAGCTCCAAAATCCACAACTTTTATAACATTAACAAGGAAGTCTGTTAATTCATACATTCGTTCCTGTAAACTTTTAAACTTCAAGTGGTATGATGTATTGGTGAAGAGTTTGTCGAAATTATTTTTTACATAACCAATACAGGAAGCCGTTGGGCCAACAACATAATGGTCATTATCAAAATCATCAATGAATTTCTCGCCAATCGACTTTGCCTTTTCCCAGAAGCCACTGTTAAAAGCCATCTGCCCACAGCATGTCTGATTCTCATTATAGTGGATCTCTACTCCCGCCTTTTCCATTACCTTAATCATATTAAACCCGGTTTCAGGATAAACCTGATCGATAAAGCACGGTATAAAGATATCTACTTTCATCTCCCTCAATTTGCACACAAATTTATAAAATATAAGTCCAACTAGTTTATAAGAATTCCAACATTTTCAACATCTGCATAAAATCCCGGATAGGATTTTTGTACACAATCCCTGTTATCAATACTTAAGCGCGGAATTAGAATAATTAATGGAATTAATGACATTAATATCCTGTGGTCGCCATTTGTATTGATTACAAGCGTTTTTAATTTATTAATTTGTTTACGAACAGTGAATGAATTAGTGTCTGATGAAACATTAAAGCCCATTCTTGTGAGTTCATTTTTCAGAACTGTCAATCGATCCGATTCTTTAAACTTTAAATGATGTAGTCCTTTTATAAACTGATGGTATATCCAAAGCAGCAGAAGCAACAATTAATGAAGGGGCAATATCAGGATAATCTTTCAGGTCAATATCTATTTCAACAGCAGGTTTTCCTGTTCTTTCGATTATTACACTATCATCATTGATAATAGTACTAACACCAAATGATTTGAAAAGACTATGGCAAATAGAATCACCCTGAAGGCTGTTCAAAGAAATATCTTTCAGCCTGAATTTTTTCCCTGGAAGCAATGAAGCCAGTAAATACCAATATGATGCAGCTGACCAATCCCTTTCATTCAGTAGTACAGCATTTCTATAAGAGGATTTCTGAATTATTATATCCCTTTCCGTCATTTCGATCTCAGCACCCAACTCCTTCATTAATCCATAAGTCATTTTTATATAAGGCATGGAAACCTGATCTTTATCAATATTGATAGTTAATCCTTCTTCAAGGTAAGGTGCAATTAACATCAATGATGAAATATACTGACTGCTGATATTTCCCGGAAGGCTAACATTTTTATTAATAAGTTTTGAGGAATCAATTTTTAATGGCAGAAATCCCTTTTTTCCCAGATATACAATTTTCCCTCCCATTGATAATAGCTCTTCAGTAAGATGAAGAACAGGGCGTTGCCTTATCCTGGATGATCCATCCAAAATCCATGTTCCGGGAACAATACATAATAAAGAGATAAGAAAACGCATTGCGGTACCTGAATCACTCACATTCAAATTACCTCCTGTACCCCTGCCATTTTTTATCAGCTCCAATTGTTCTGCAAGAATCAGGTTGTCATGAGGTATAATATCTTTATCGATCGGAAGGTTCTGACCTGAAAGAAAGGAAATAATCTGATTTCTGTTTAAAATACTCTTTGATAAGGGTAATGTTATCTCAATTAAATCCTTCGAAGATGCCTGGTATTTTAATTCCCACCTCACCTGCTTATATTTTTATAATAGTCCAGCGATCCTTTAATCATTTTAGATTCAACAGATTGTTTAACAAGAGGGAGTCCGGTTTCTTTTAACAGTGTATATTTAATCTGTCCCGATTCATTTTTTTTATCCTGATACATTGCTTCAAGAATATTATCTTCATGATAAGAAATATCAAAATAAGGCACATTTTTCAGAATGAAATTTTGCGATTCTTTTAAAATGGCTTCATCAAGATTAAACATTTGACATGAGATAAACAACGAACAAATAATACCAATACCCACTGCCTCACCATGCAGAATTGATTTTTCGTTGCCATTAAAAACTGCTTCTATCGCATGGCCTACAGTATGTCCCAGATTTAATGCATTCCTTTCCTCAAAATCATGTGGGTCTTTATTTACAAAATATAATTTTGATTCAATGCATTTTTGAATTATTTCGCCATTCAATATATTCTCTTCAACATACTGCATACAATCTCCTACAAGATGCTTATACAACGCAATATCATGAATTAATCCATATTTAAGTATTTCAGGATATGCTGAGCAAAATTCATGTTTGGGTAAGGTTTCCAGGAAATCAAAGTCAACAATTATGCATTCCGGCTGAGAAAAGGTTCCCAGAACATTTTTTATATGATCGAAATTAATTCCCGTTTTCCCACCTATTGCCGCATCAACTTGTCCAATCAAGCTGGTTGGAATATTTATAAACCTTAATCCTCTTTTATAAACAGTTGCAACATATGCACCAAGATCAGTAAGTACTCCCCCTCCCACATTAATAATAACAGATTTCCTATCAATCTTTAGTTCAATTAATTGTTTTATAACAGAATTGAATGTTTCAACAGATTTGATTTTTTCGCCTGTAGCAAGATCGATAGTATTAATACTTCCTGAAAATTCATCGAGAACAGTTTTCAGAAGAGGCAGACAATAAATCCTTGTATTCTCATCAGATAATATTACAATTGATGATACATCATTCCACCCGTTTATTAATTCTGACAAATGATATCTGCATCCTTTACCCAGGATGATATCAGCATTTTTATCCTTAATAATTTGAAAAGGCATATTGATTTATCTTCTGAAGGCAGCTAAGATAAGTTCAATATCCTGAAATGGCAAAGTAAAAAGCTCCGAAATATATTTATTGGTAATAATTCCGTTATATAAATATACTCCTTTACTTATTCCATAATTATCTCTCAGCAGGTTTTCAATTCCTCCTATCTCTCCTATCTTCACAAAAACAGGAGCCAGAAAATTACTTAATGCAAAAGATGCTGTATTCGGAACACTTGAAGATATATTCGGGACACAATAGTGTGTTATATCAAAAACTTTGAATACAGGATTAGTATGACTGGTAAGCCTTGAAGTTTCGAAGCATCCACCCTGATCGATACTAACATCGATAATTACTGATCCTGCTTTCATATTTCTAACCATATCTTCAGTAACCAGACATGGAGATTTTCCTTCGGCAGAATGTATAGCTCCAATAACTACATCGGCAGTTTCAAGCGCTTTAGAAATAATATTTGGCTGAAAAGTTGAAGTGTATAAAGTACAGTTTACTTTTTCACAAAGCCTTCTTAAGCGAAATGTACTATAGTCGAAAACCTTAACCTGAGCGCCAAGACCTAATGCAACTCTTGCAGCATTTTCACCAACAGTACCTGCACCTAAAATTACAACTTCAACAGGAGGGATACCTGGAACACCTCCCAGCAATTTTCCACTTCCATGCTCCATGCTACTCATGTATCGTGAAGCAATCATTATACTTTCCTTTCCTACAATTTCACTTACAATCCTTCTTAAGGGAAAAGTACCGACTTTATTTTGTATTAACTCATATGCAATCCCTGTGATCCTCTTTAAAGAAAGCTTTTTGAAGAAGTCCCTGTTTTGCCCGGCAAGATGAAGGCTTGAAATAAGGAATTGCTTATCTTTCATGAGATTAATCTCTTCATCAACAGGAGGAGCAACTTTTAAAATTATATCAGAATTGAATATTTCTTCCGGTGTTTTAAAAATATTTGCGCCATTTTCAATATACTCAGCATCAGAAAAGTGGGCATTTTCCCCTGCCCCTTTTTCAATATTTACTTTATGACCATTAGCTATAAGTGTTCCTATTGCATCAGGAGTAAGAGCGATTCTCTTCTCCTGATATGATGTCTCTTTGGGTATACCAATTGTGATGTTCTTTTTAAAACGACTGGTCTCCAGAACCTCTTCCTGGGGCATTAACTTATCAGAATGCGAGAGGTCCATATACATATTTGACTCTGAATTCATCTTCTAATGAATTACTTTGTGCCTGATAATTCGGCTTGTATCTTTCTTATTATCTTCTAATAAAATGTATACGTAATTTTCCTGTAAAAGTTCCTCAATCTTTTCAGGCCACTCAATAAAACAATAACTGCCAGTATTGAAATAATCATAAATACCTATATCGAGGGCTTCAGAGGATTCCTTTATCCTGTAAAAATCAAAATGGTAAATTGGCAGATCATCTGTTAAATATTCATTGATCAGAGAAAAGCTTGGACTTTTAGCATTATCCTTAGAGCCCAGCACTTCACAAAGTGATTTTATCAAAGTTGTTTTCCCTGCTCCCATTTTCCCATGCAAAGCAAAGATCCTTTCATCAGGATAATTTCTAACAATATCCTTCGCTATCTCCTTAATGTCAGCCAGATCAAAATATTTTTCGCGCATTGCAATTATTTAATTTCTCTTGTATTTATTAATCTGTTTCTATTATGTTCTAAGAAAGAAAATATCAAGTTTGGGTCTAATGAAGTGAAGAAACTAAGGAGTTCACATTTGCAAATGACTGGTTTCTTCACGAACATAATGAAGAAATTGATGCTTTCTTAAAAGCACTATTTAGCCTGCAATTGAATAAAAGGGATCATCACTTCTTCCATAGAAACACCCCCATGTTGAAAAGTATCTTTATAATACTTAACATAGTAATTGTAGTTGTTTGGGTAAGCAAAGAAATCATCATTCTTACAAAATACAAAATTTGAACTTACATTTGTTCTTGGAAGGTAAATATCTATAGGATTTCTCACATCATAAACTTCCCTGGGATTATAATTAAGGTTTCTTCCGGTCTTGTATCTCAGATTTGTATTTGTATTTCTGTCACCAATTATTTTTACCGGATTTTGAACCTTCACACTCCCATGATCAGTAGTTATAATCAGATCAGCACCTTTGCTACCTATATATTTGATAATATCATATAATGAAGAATGTTCAAACCATGATAACATCAATGATCTGTAAGCTGCTTCATCATCAGCAAGTTCCCTGATTATCTCCATTTCAGTACGGGCATGAGATAACATATCTACAAAATTATAAACGATCACATTTAACTCATTCTTCATCAGGTTGGAAATATTTTCAAATAGTCTTTTTCCAGCATTCAGGTTAAGTACTTTAGTATAAGAGTGTTTTATATTTTTACCAAATCTCTTTAGCTGTTCAGTCAATAATTCTCCTTCGTATTGATTTTTCGAACCATCCTCATTTTCGTGAACCCAATATTTCGGATATTTTCTTTCTATTTCAAGAGGCATCAATCCTGAAAATATGGCATTCCTTGCATATTGTGTGGTGGTAGGCAAAATACTATAATATATCATTTCATTTTCTATCCTGAAATGTTCCTCTATCAATGGTTGAATAGCTTTCCACTGGTCAAAACGAAGATTATCGATCAATATAAAAAATAGTGGTTTAAACTCATCCTGAAATGGAAATACCAGTTCTTTAAAAATGTTGGGAGACATAATTGGTCTGGACTCGCTGTCACCTTTGACCCACGACTGGTAATTCTTCTCAATAAATTTTCCGAACACCTGATTGGCTTCTTCTTTTTGCATCTTCAACACTTCGAGTATTCCCTGGTCAGCTGATTTATCCAGGTCTATTTCCCATCGTGCTATTTTTTTATATACTTCTATCCATTCTTCATGATCCAGCTTTCCGGAAATATCCATTCCTATATTTCTGAACTGCTGCTGGTAAGAATGTGTTGCTTTCTCGCTAATAAGCTTTTTATTCTCAAGATTTTTTTTCAGGCACAACAGTATTTGGTTAGGATTAACTGGTTTTATAAGATAATCTGCAATTTTTGAACCAATAGCGTCTTCCATTATTGATTCTTCCTCACTTTTTGTGATCATCACAACAGGAAGGTTAGGAAACTTATTCTTAATTATTTCAAGTGTTTCAATTCCTGATAAACCTGGCATTTGTTCATCCAGGAAGATAATATCAAATGGTTCTTTATCCAGGATTTCAAGGGCATCATCCCCATTATTTGAAGTGGAAACAGTGTATCCTTTTTGCTCAAGAAATATAATATGAGGTTTTAACAGGCTTATCTCATCATCAACCCACAGTATCTTTATATTTTCCATAACCTTATTAATTCATTAATTAATTTGTATATTTTTGCATAAGCTTTTCACTCTAAAAGGAATGAAAATATCCGGTTTTTATTGTTTGAATACTACAAATTTAAGCATCTTTGAGAGCATCCTCATTTAATAAAAGAAAAATCTTCAATGATCCTGTCTATGGTTTTATATCTATTGATAACAAACTCAGCTTTGATCTTACTGAACACAGGTATTTTCAAAGATTACGAAGGATCAAGCAATTAGGGTTAACCCATCTTGTTTACCCGGGTGCATTGCATACCCGTTTTCAACATTCAATGGGTGCAATGTACCTTATGAATTTAACCATTAACAGTCTCAGGATAAAAGGGCATGATATTTCTGATGATGAAGCCCTGGCTGCGATAAATGCAATTCTTTTGCATGATATTGGCCATGGACCATTTTCTCATTCACTGGAAAATACAATTCTTGAAGGAATAAACCATGAATTTATCTCAAGACTATTAATAAACAAACTTAATCTGGAGTTTAATGGCCAGCTCGGTGAATCCTTAAAAATATTTGACGATACCCATCCAAAAAGATTCTTACACCAGCTCGTATCCAGTCAGCTCGATGTTGATCGTCTGGATTATTTAAAACGAGACAGCTTTTATACCGGAGTATCTGAAGGAGTTGTTAACACAGAGAGAATAATTAAAATGCTCACTATTGCTGATGATAAGATAGCAGTTGAATCAAAAGGAATCTACTCGATAGAGAAATTCATAATATCAAGAAGATTGATGTACTGGCAGGTTTATTTACACAAGACAGTAATAGCTGCGGAAACACTTTTAATTCAAATTTTAAAAAGGGCGAAAAATCTGGCATTAAATGGATTTGATCTTTTTGGTACGGATCCATTAAGGTATTTTCTGTATCAAAGATTTTCATCAGATGACCTTCTTAAAGAGGATAGCATCATAGACACCTTTACTGAGCTTGATGATTTTGACATTTTTACTTCAATAAAGGAATGGAGAAAAAGTGAAGACAGAGTTCTTTCCTATCTATGCAATTCATTGGTGGATAGGAAATTATTCAGGATTGAATTATCCAGCGAACCCTTTACTGAAGACTATATAAGACATCTTAAAGAAACAATAATGTCAGAATTTGATTTATCAGAAGAGGAGTCTGACTATTTGTTAACAGTTGATACAACAGAGAATTATGCTTATCATCCAAAGAGTGATAAGATCAACATACTATATAAGAACGGTGAAGTTATGGATATAGCAAGTGCATCTGATCAGCTTAATATTTCTATGTTAAAGAAAAACATAACCAAGCATTTTATTTGCTACCCAAAAACGACAGAAGCCTTGATAAATCATAACAAATAATTGCATTGAAATAAATAAATATCACTATAATTGCAGAATAAACAATACCAAGACAAATGGAATTTACTGCCCATCAGATAGCTGAGTTACTAAATGGGAAAATTGAAGGTGATCCAAATGTAATTGTAAATAAGATTGCCAAAATAGAAGAAGGAAGTCCTGGATCATTATCCTTTCTATACAATCCAAAATACACTCAATATATTTATAACACCGAATGTTCAATAGTATTGGTAAACAGTGATCTGAGCCTTGAACAGGAAGTAAAACCAACACTGATCAGAGTTGAGAATGCCTACATTGCTTTGGCAACAATCCTGGAGTTTTATAACGAGATCAAACTTAATAAAATTGGAATTTCAGATAACTGCACCATAGAGGAATCAGCCACAGTAGGTAAAGATGTATACATTGGAGATTATGCATATATTGGTGAAAATGTGCAGATTGGTGACAGGGTTAAGATCTATCCCGGAGTATATATTGGAGATTTTTCAAAGATTGATGACAACACTACGCTCTTAGCCGGAGTAAAGATTTATGATAGCAGTATTATCGGAAAAGACTGCACTTTTCATGCTGGTGTGGTAATTGGAAGTGATGGATTTGGTTTTGCTCCTCAAGACAGCAAAGACTATAAGAAAATTGCTCAGATAGGTAACGTGATAGTTGAAGACAGAGTAGAGATCGGAGCTAACACTACTATCGACAGGGCTACCATTGGTTCAACAATAATATGTAAAGGAGTAAAACTCGATAATCTGATTCAGATTGGACATAATGTCGAAATTGGTGAGAATACTGTAATAGCAGCACAAACAGGTATTGCCGGATCAACCAAAATTGGTAAGAATTGTATTATTGCAGCTCAGGTGGGAATAGTGGGACATAATAAGATTGGAGACAATGTTATCATAGGTGCTCAATCAGGAGTGCCATCCAATGTAAAAGATGGATCAATAATACTGGGGTCTCCAGCCTTTGATGCCGGCAAATGCAAAAAAACATATGTGCATATGCGTAACCTTCCTGATATCGTAAAAAGAATTGATGAGCTTGAAAGAAAACTCAAGCTGAATAATTAATGCTTCACTAATACTTACCAGCTTCATAATACGTTAACTATTTTTTTTTACCTTTGCGTTTGTTTTTAAAATCTCACTTTCTGACACTTACTTTTACAAATAATGCCAGATAAACAAAAAACTATTAAGACAGAGATATCTGTTTCCGGCACTGGATTACATACAGGAAATACAGGCACATTAACTTTTAAGCCTGCTAATGAGAATACCGGGATCAGATTTATAAGGACAGACATTGAGGGACAGCCGAAAATAGATCTTGACCTTAAATATGTTTCAGATACCGCAAGGGGTACATCTCTGACCAAAAATGGAGTAACTGTTGCTACCACTGAACATGTACTTGCTGCTGTTGCAGGATTGGAAATTGACAACCTGATCATTGAACTTGATCAGGAGGAAATGCCTATCATGGATGGAAGTTCAAAATATTTTATTACAGCTTTAGAAGAAGCCGGAATAATTGAACAAAATGCCAACAGGGAATATCTCGAGATCAAAGAATGTATTACATACACTGATCCTGAAAGAAAAACTGAAATGTATGCCATTCCTGAAAATGATTTCAGTATTTCTGTTATGATAAATTATGAGACAAAGGTTCTTGGCACTCAAAATGCTACACTTGACAATATCAAGAATTTCAAAAAAGATATTGCAAGCTGTCGTACTTTTGTATTCTTACATGAGCTGGAATTCTTGCTGAAAAATAATCTTATCAAAGGAGGAGACTTAAGTAATGCAATAGTATTTGTTAACAGGGTCATTTCGCAGGAAGAACTTGACCGGATGGCTATGCTGTTCAATAAACCAAAAGTGAAAGTATTACAAGAAGGTATACTGAATAATCTTGAATTACATTTTAATAACGAACCCGCACGACATAAACTTCTTGATATTGTGGGTGATTTAAGTCTGCTTGGAAAACCACTAAAAGCTAAGATAATAGCCAGGAGACCCGGGCATCACTCAAATGTAGAATTTGTAAAACTCATCAAAAAGCATATCATGGAAAACAATGAAAAGAAAAAAGGTGCTTTAGCATTTGATTTAAACAAAGAACCTTTATATGATATAAATGATATTATGAGGATACTCCCTCACAGGCCTCCATTCCTGCTTATCGATAAAATTCTTGAGATGAGCGACAAACATGTAGTTGGGGTGAAAAATGTCACTATGAATGAAGACTTTTTCGTTGGACATTTCCCAGATGAACCTGTTATGCCAGGTGTGATTCAGATTGAGGCTATGGCTCAGACTGGTGGGATCCTTGTATTGAATTCTGTTCCAGATCCTGAAAATTACACTACTCTATTCCTGAAAATTGATAATGTTAAGTTCAGAAAGAAAGTAATACCTGGAGATACAATACTATTCTCACTTCACCTTGTTGAACCAATTCGTAGAGGTATCTGCCATATGAAAGGCATAGCATATGTTGGTGATAAAGCAGTGATGGAAGGCCAGATGATGGCTTCAATAGTTAAAAAGGAAAATATTTAATTTGAAACCCCAAGGATTATGAATCAACCATTAGCATATGTTCATCCACAGGCAAAAATAGCAAACAATGTTGTTATTGAACCATTCGTAAATATTGAAAAGAATGTAGTAATTGAAGAAGGCACATGGCTGGGTCCGCATGTTAACATTATGGAAGGTGCCAGAATAGGGAAAAACTGCCGTATCTTCCCGGGGGCTGTTATTGCTGCCATTCCACAGGATCTTAAATTTGATGGAGAAGACACCCTGGTGAAAATCGGCGATAATACTACTATTCGTGAATATGCTACTATTAATCGTGGTACAAAAGCAAATAATGAGACTTTAATTGGGAAAAATTGCCTCTTAATGGCATATTGCCATGTTGCTCATGATTGCATAATCGGTGATAATGTAATTCTGGCCAATGCAAGCACACTTGCAGGTCATATCACAATAGATGACTGGGCTATTATCGGAGGACTTGCTGCCGTTCACCAGTTTGTTCAAATTGGAGCACATGCGATGATCTCAGGTGGGGCACTTGTAAGAAAAGATGTACCTCCATTTGTTAAAGCTGCAAGAGAACCTATTTCATATGTAGGTGTAAACTCAATAGGACTTAGAAGAAGAGGATTTAACAACGAACAAATTAACCACATACAGGATATCTACAGGTATATCTACCTGAAAATGCATAATGTGTCGAAAGCAGTAAAATATATTGATGCAGAAATACCTGCATCTCCTGAAAGAGATGAAATACTTTCATTCATTGCCAGGTCAACACGAGGAATAATGAAAGGTTATAAGAATTTTCAAAAATCTGATGTCTAACATTTAAATATTCAAAAATGGCAAGTACAGCTGATTTCAGAAACGGATTAGTTATTGAATTTAACGGAGATTTATACACAATAGTAGAATTCCAACATGTTAAACCAGGAAAAGGTGCAGCTTTTGTTCGTACCAAACTCAAAAATGTAAAAACCGGTAAAGTATTGCCTAATACTTTTCCTGCAGGAGTTAAAATCAATATTCAAAGAATAGAAAGAAGGCAGTATCAGTATTTGTATAATGACGGTGATGACTATCACTTTATGAATAATGAAAATTATGAACAGACTTTTCTTCCAAAGTCTATGATCTCTGCTCCTGAACTGTTAAAAGAAGGACAGGAAGTTGAAATAACTTATCATGGAGAAAGTGATTCAATCATATCCTGCGAACTGCCTGCTTATGTTATCCTTGAAGTAACTTACACTGAACCGGGTGAAAGAGGAAATACTGCCACAAATACATTTAAAGATGCAACAGTTGAAACCAATGCCGTTGTCAAGGTTCCTTTATTTATTAATATTGGTGACAAAATTAAAGTAGACAGCCGTTCCGGAGAGTATTCTGAAAGGGTTAACGAATAGTAACTAAAACTAAACCTAAGCTTATAGATGAAGATCAATCCCTCCATTTCGCTGAGTGATATTTCAAAATTAATCAATGCTGATTTTTTTGGTGACCCTGAATTTAAAGTTACAGGTATTAATGAGATACATATGGTTGTAGCAGGTGATATAACATTTGTTGACCACCCTAAATACTACAAAAAAGCATTAGACTCCAATGCAACAACAATACTCATAAATAAAAAAGTTGAAGTTCCTGAAGGCAAAGCAATAATTATCTCTGAAGATCCTTTCCGTGATTTCAATGCATTAATTAATCATTTTCAGCCATTCATTCCTTCTACACAAATGATTGATCCATCTGCGATTATCGAAGACGGGACTATTATCCAACCAGGTGCTTTTATTGGCCCTGATGTTAAGATTGGGAAAAACTGTTTGATACATGCTAATGTCAGCATATACCAACATACTGAAATTGGTGACAACGTGATCATACATTCAGGATCTGTTCTGGGTGCAGATGCATTTTATTTTCAGCGCCGTGACGGTGAAACCATAAAGTTTCAATCCTGTGGAAAAGTTATTATCAAGGATAATGTTGAAATCGGTGCATGCTGTACTATCGACAAAGGTGTTACCGGTGATACTGTAATTGGTGAATATACTAAACTTGACAATCACATTCAGATTGGGCATGATACTGTGGTTGGAAAGCAATGTCTCTTTGCTTCTCATGTTGCTATTGCTGGCGTGTCTGAGATTAAGGATAATGTTATTATATGGGGACAGGTTGGCATAAGCAAGGATCTGGTGATTGGCGAAAATGCTACTATTCTTGCACGCTCAGGTGTTGGAAAATCTCTTGAAGGCAACAAAGTATATTTTGGTGCTCCTGCTATGGAAGCGCGAAAAAAATGGAAAGAAATTGCTAAAATCAGGGAGCTAACCAAAGATAAGGAGTAATATAGATTTTACTCTTTCAACTCCTTTGTACTTATCTCTTCATCCGACTTTTTTCTGTGGAATAGATCTAGAGCTACAAGAGTGCCTATAAATCCCCAGAAAGGTACTGAGGCCTTATCAGTATCAAGGAAGTTATTAAGTAATCCATGAGTAAAATATGTTATCAATCCCAACATGATTATAATGGCATAAAACTTAGACAATTGGCTGTTTGACTTTTTATAAACCCTGGCTGCAGTATAAAAAGCTGCTATCATAATTGCCAGGAAAGTTATCATACCCAATACTCCTGACTCCGACAACGGACCTATGTATTCACTATGGGCATTACCCATGTCACCAGCATTGGTACTTATTATTGTTCGGTCTTTTGATCTCTGAAATGGTGCATATACAAACTGGTATGTTCCCGGGCCCCATCCAAAAAACGGACGCTCTTTAAAAAGTCTTATTGCACAGTTCCATCTGTTAAGTCTTTCAAGGTTGCTGGCATCAGAAGAAATATTTGAGATCGACTGAATATGTTCATAGAAATCTGTAGATGAATCCTGTTTATTCTTCTCCATCCTGTCGATTAACTGAAATTGAAACATATAGAATAATCCGCCAAGAATTACTACAAATGCAAGAACATATCTGAATTTGATCTTAAAATAGATAATTAGGTATACGATTAATGAAGCTGCTACACTAAGCCAGGCAGCACGACTGTATGAAAAGATCAGTCCAATGATCATTACCACTAAAAACACCATTGAGATCAGATTGTATCTCCTACTGAAGTTTTTACTCAGTGAGAATCCTACAAAGACAGGAATAAACATTGCGATAATGGCACCATAAGCTGTATGGTCGTTATAAAATGGTTTCATAACCATATTACTAGTTGGTTTATCAAATCCAAAAGTAGAATGATTATAAAGTGTATATAAAACAACAAATATCAATGGAATAACATATGCCCACTGGAATATCTTGATATTTTTAAATTCTTTAAATAGTATGATTCCAATGAAGTAAAACGGAATTAAAAACCAAAGTCGTGCAAGCAAAAATTTAACAGACACTGTAGGCAACTCACTGGTAAAGATCGTAATGAATATCCAGATCAGGTTTATTATAATCGCTATGGTAACAGGATGATTAAGAATTCTTTTATTATACCCACCATCAAGGAAAAGCCTTAGGATAAATATTACCAGAACTCCTGCCATTAAAGGTTCAGTAGGTAAAGAAACACCCACACCTAATTCATAGTTCTTATAGTTGACCGCTAACGGGGTTAGAAAAGTTATCAGGTAAATTATTTTGTCAAGTGAAAAAATATAGAGGAACAGCAACAGCAATCCAACCGGTGCCAATAACAACCAGAACTCCTCTTTAGCTATAAGATAACAGTTTGCAAGGATAAACAATATGCTTATCCCGTAAATCCAGTAAAACTTATATTTCGCTATCTTTTCAACCAATGTTTTCCAGTTAAATAATTAGAATTTTAGCTTTGTTTAATCAGCTTTGAATCCATTCCTGAATTTTTCTAACATCAGAATTACAATCAGAGTAAGGAAAAATGTTGCCAATCCTATAAATACTACAATGATCCATCTAACAGGATATGATTTTTTATCTGCAACATATGGAGGTGTAATTACATTGGAGTATGTTAACTCATCAGTATAAAACCTGGCAGCATTTTCATAGTCTACCTTAAGGTTGGAATATGCAATGATATCATTACGAATTAATTCAACTGTTGAGATTAACTCACCACCTTTTTCCTGCATATTCTCGAGCAATCTGTCAACTTCTCTTTGATTAATATTTCCTTTGCTTGATCCCATAACAGTTCTCAGGTGACCTTTAA
The DNA here is from genome assembly GCA_964508895.1 of uncultured Bacteroidales bacterium. Lineage (GTDB taxonomy): Bacteria > Bacteroidota > Bacteroidia > Bacteroidales > B18-G4 > M55B132. The sequence continues at coordinate 1,750 of CAZDWF010000080.1, read as the reverse complement.
TAAGCTCCTCAGTCTGTACCTCAAACTCTATCAAACCATATTTCTGTCCAAGAATTCTTAGATTTTCCTGTAATGAATCAATATCAGCTTTCTTGCGAGCAAGTATGGTTTCATACATTTTAATTACCTCGAGGTACTTACTGTTATGCATGTGTTGTACTTTCTTATTGTAAAACTCAACAATAGCATTTACCATATCACGTGCCATAACAGGGTCTTTATCCAGGACTATAATTTCTACTGCATCAAATGAGGTTTTACTGATCTTTATATTCTGATCGTATTCATAGTACATTACAGTATAGAAAAGCTTATAATTGCTATCAATCTTATAATGTTCTGACAGATCAAACTTTTTTATCACACTATCCTTAATATCTTTTGACTGAAAGATCTGTAACATTTGTTCTGTTTCACTCTCATCAGAATATGGAGAAATATTTGCAGGGTATACCACTGCATATGACTTATATTTTGGAGTTATAAATGTAGGGCCTGAAAAGATAGCAGAAAGCACCAATCCAATGGCTGTAATAATTAATATATGATACTTCCATTTCCAAATAACATTCAGGATACTCACATTATTAGCATAATCTTTCATATAGCATTGGGGATTATCGGTGAATTCTTATTTATTTCTAGATTTAATATTAGCGACATTCTCAGAGATGATTATTATCATAGTACTTAACAGTAATGCTGAAAATATTGTAACGATTATAATTACCCATCTTACAGGATATGATATCCTTTCAGCAACATAGGCACTGTTAATAATAAACTTCTGTGGCAATTCCTGTTCAGCATCTATCTTTGCTTCTTCATATCTTGCTTTAAGCAATATCATTTGCTCAGTCATGAATTCAAGCGAATTCTTCAACGACAGAAAAGTACTTCCATATTCAGCAAGTATATCTATCTTTTTTTCAAGTATTCTGATGGCACGATTGTTATTCGCTGAAATAGCAATTGCCAGTTGTTCATTAAGCACCTCTGACTGAGACTCATAATCGTTTACGCCCTTCTTACCAATTACTCTCAGTGAATCAACTATAGTCTGAATATTTAATTGTATTTCCTTATATTCCTGCTCAACAATTTCAAAGCCTTTAACAGCCCTTTGTTTCTGCATTTGATTCTTAGTTGAGTCAAGAAGATCTGCAATAGAATTTGCAATTTCAGCAGCCATTATTGCGTCCTTATCAAGAACAATAATCTTAACAGCCATGTATTCCGTTCTCCTGAACTTGACATTGTTATCAAATTCATTGATAAGCTTAGTCATTTTGTATTTTGAATTCGGGCTAATGTCATAATGTTCTAAAAGATTATACTTCTCAATGATCCTCTCACGAATAAGGTTTGAATTAAGTATCTGAAGCATCTGCTCTGCTTGCTCTTCATCACCAAACCCAAGAATGTCTTCTTCAGTTCCGGAGTTTTGACTTATCAAAACCTTTGATATGGAATTTGTCGCAACAGGAAACATAATGACTGAGGATTTATACTTGGGAGTAATAAACAAAGGAGACGAAAAAAACCACGATCCAATTGCAGAAACAATTAATACGATCAAAAGCAATTTTCTCCATTTGTAAATAAAAGATATAAATCCGGAAGAATTGAATTCAATAATGAAAAAGGTGGTTGATTAATAATATAAAATTTTAACTAAAAAAATCTGCAGACAAAGCGGATTTTTTTATGGTTTTATTTTATCGATAAGAATTGACAGCATTCCTTTGTT
>CAZDWF010000079.1:0-17371 GCA_964508895.1 uncultured Bacteroidales bacterium | reverse complement strand
GAAACCTTTATGGCTGAACAGAAAAAACTCTTCCTTCTCGATGCTATGGCCTTGATTTACAGGGCCTATTTTGCTCTTAATAAGAATCCCAGGATAAACTCTAAAGGTCAGAATACTTCAGCAGTTTTAGGTTTTGCCAACACCCTGCTTGATGTATTAAAAAATGAACAGCCAACACATATCGGTGTTGCTTTTGATACATATGTTCCAACAATTAGATCTATAGAATATGTTGAATATAAGGCTAACAGGGAACGAATGCCAGAAGATATCGGCACGGCTCTTCCATACATTTACAGGTTGTTGAAAGGATTTAATATTCCAATATTGCTTGCTGATGGTTATGAGGCTGACGATGTTATTGGCACATTGTCGAAGAAAGCAGAAGAATATGGTTATACCACTTTTATGATGACCTCCGACAAAGATTTTGGACAGCTTGTATCGGATCATATCTTTATGTTTAAACCACCAAGGATGGGTAACAGAGCGGAAGTGCTGGGTGTTCAGGAAATTTGTGATAAATATAAGATCAAACAACCGGAACAGCTGATAGATATACTTGGATTATGGGGAGATGCTTCAGATAATATTCCTGGAATACCTGGAGTGGGAGAGAAGACAGCTATTAAACTTATAAATGAGTTTGATTCAGTTGAAAATTTGATTTTTAATACAGATAAATTAAAGGGAAAACTTAAGGAGAATGTTGAAGAATTTTCTGAACAGGCATTAATGTCGAAGAAGCTTGCTACCATTATCCTGGATGTACCTGTAGATTTTAATGAAAGGGAATTAGAGATCCATAAACCTGATATGGAGGTGCTGAAAGAATTGTTCGATGAACTTGAATTCAGAACATTTGCTCAAAGAGTATATAATGATCTTATTGAAAAGAAAACTGCCATCCCATCCGGTCCCAAAGATTTATTTAGTGAGCTTTCTCCTGAAGAAGCTGGAATTGGAATCGGGTTTAAAACTCTTAAGGATATAGAGCATAAATATTTGCTTGTTAGCACACCAGGGCAAAGAAAGAAACTTATAGAAAACCTGGAGCCTAAGAATGAATTTTGCTTTGATACTGAAAGTACCGGTTTGGATGTACTGACTGCTGATATCATTGGATTTTCGATCTCTTTCAAGTCTGGTGAAGCTTTTTATGTTGAACTCCCTGAAGATTTTCAAGAATGTAAAATGATACTTCATGAGTTTAAAACAATCTTTGAAAATCCTGAAATAGGGAAAATAGGACAAAATCTGAAATATGATATTTCCTTACTGAAGCGCTATAATATAAGTGTATCAGGAGAATTGTTCGATACTATGATTGCTCATTATCTTCTTGAACCTGATATGAGGCATAATATGGACTTTCTATCCCAGACCTATCTTGATTACAAACCAATTTCCATCGAGGCCTTAATTGGGAAGAAAGGACGTATGCAGGGTAGTATGAGAAATGTTGAGATAAATACACTTAAAGATTATGCTTGTGAGGATGCTGATATTACTTTTCAGCTAAAAGAAAAATTTAAACCATTACTTAAAAAGAACTCAACCTATACATTATTTAATACTATAGAAACTCCATTAATTAGTGTCCTTTCTGCTATGGAAGCAGAAGGAGTTAAAGTTGATGAGAATGCTTTAAATGAAATCAGCATTGAATTAGGTGATGAAATTTTGAAGACTGAAAAAGAGATTTTTGAACTGGCAGGAGCAAGTTTCAATATTGCATCACCAAAGCAGCTTGGAGAAATATTATTTGAGAAATTAAGGATAACAGATAAACCAAAGAAAACAAAAACCAAGCAATATTCAACCAGCGAGGATGTACTTGTTAAATTGATCGATAAGCATTCTATTATACAAAAGATCCTTGATTTCCGATCTCTTAGCAAACTTAAATCAACCTATGTTGATGCACTGCCCTCATTAATAAGTAAAGTAGATGGAAGAATTCATACATCATTTAATCAGGCAGTAGCTGCTACTGGCCGCTTAAGCTCGAATAATCCTAATCTACAGAATATTCCAATCCGTACAGAAAAAGGCAGGGAAATTAGAAAAGCTTTCGTTCCCAGGGATAGTAAACATGTTTTGCTTGCCGCTGATTATAGCCAGATAGAACTAAGGATAATAGCAGAACTTAGCCAGGATAAAGGCATGCTTGACACTTTTAATAATAATGAAGATATTCATACTGCAACTGCAGCCAGGGTCTTTGGAGTTCCAATTGCAGATGTAACATCTGATATGAGAAGAAAAGCAAAGACTGTGAATTTTGGAATTGTTTACGGTATATCTGCTTTTGGTTTATCGGAAAGATTAAAGATCCCAAGGAAGGAGGCTGCAGAAATTATTGGACAATATTTCGAGAAATACCCTGGAGTAAAAAGATATATGGAGGAAACCATTGAATTTGCCAGAGAGAATGGATATGTTCAAACCATAATGGGAAGGAAGAGGTATTTGAGGGATATTAATTCTAATAATGCAACGGTAAGAGGATTTGCTGAACGCAACGCAATTAATGCACCTATACAGGGGTCATCAGCTGATATGATAAAGATTGCGATGATCAATATTTTCCATGAATTAATACATAATGATCTTAAGACAAAGATGATCCTTCAGGTACATGATGAATTAGTATTTGATACACCTTTAAATGAAATTGAAAAAGTTAATAAAATTGTAGTTGAAAAAATGCATAATGCTATACCAATGAAAGTCCCTATCACTATAGATGTGAATACCGGAAATAATTGGCTGGAAGCACATTAGCTTTTTTGGCATAAAGGATGATCTTGGGCTTGCCAAATATTTATTTAAGCATAAAAAAAATATTAAAAAATTGTTAATAATTCCTCTTGCTTGACCATAAGTAAAACTATAGCAGTGAATGCATAAATTTTCAACTATTTAATGTTAATAATTTTTCAATCTTAGGGCAACTAAAAGCCTTATCTTAGTTTAACTTTTTCTTACCATATCTGTTAGTTATAAAATACAATTATTCAAGGTAGAATTATATGGATGTAAAAAATTTTCAGCCAATGAGTGGAGACTTATTTGTAAATACTGAGCAAGAACAACAGGAGAAGAAAACTGAAAACTTTTACCAGAAAGTTTTAGAAAACAGAACAAAACCTGAATTGCCAAAGCAGGAAGATATTCCTGAACCAATCGACCAAAAGGCTAATATTAGTCAACCAAAACCAAAACCCGAATTAAAACCATATCCGTACGAGGAAGTAGTTGAAAAGGCGACTGAATATTTTGGTGGAGATTCCTTAGCAGCAAATGTATGGGCAAACAAATATGCCTTGAAGGATAGTAATGGAAAGTTGTATGAACTTACTCCTGATGATATGCATCATCGTTTGGCAAGAGAGGTTGCCAGGATAGAGCAGAAATATCCGAATCCCATTAGCGAGGATGAGCTATATGAACTCTTTCAGCATTTTAAATATATCGTACCACAAGGTAGTCCCATGGCTGGTGTTGGTAATGATTTTCAGATATCATCACTTTCAAATTGCTTTGTAATTGGCCCTGAAGGTAATTCAGATTCTTATGGAGCAATCCTTAAAGTTGACCAGGAACAGGTACAATTGATGAAAAGAAGAGGTGGTGTTGGTCATGACCTGTCAGGAATTCGCCCAAGTGGCAGTCCCGTTAAAAACACTGCTTTAACATCAACAGGAATAATCCCATTTATGGAAAGATATTCAAATTCCACAAGGGAAGTTGCACAGGATGGCAGACGAGGGGCACTTATGCTTTCCATATCCATTAAACATCCGGATGCAGAGAACTTTATAGATGCAAAAATGGAACAGGGTAAGGTAACAGGGGCAAATGTTTCCGTTAAGATTGATAATGAATTTATGGAAGCTGTAAAGAATAATACCTCTTATATGCAGCAGTTTCCTGTTGAAAGTTCTGATCCTTTAGTAGAAAAAGAAATAAATGCCAGGGAATTATGGTCAAAGATCATACACAATGCATGGAAATCAGCTGAACCAGGAATTCTTTTCTGGGATACAATTATAACAGAGGCAGTACCAGATTGTTATGCTGATCTTGGCTATAAAACAGTGTCAACAAATCCTTGTGGTGAAATTCCTCTTTGTCCTTATGATAGCTGCAGACTCCTTGCAATGAATTTATTCAGTTATGTAGATAATCCATTTACTGAGCAAGCAAGCTTTGATTCGGATTTATTCACAAAGCACGCTCATCTTGCATTAAGAATTATGGATGATATTATTGATCTGGAGATTGAGAAAATTGATGCCATCCTGGAAAAAGTAAATTCTGATCCTGAAAATGAAGAGATAAAAAGGACAGAAAGGCAACTATGGGAGAAAATACGCGCAAAAACTATTGATGGCAGAAGAACAGGTATTGGTATTACAGCGGAAGGAGACATGCTTGCAGCTCTTGGAAGCAGGTATGGCTCAGATGAAGCTATTGATTTTTCTACGGAAGTTCACAAATTACTTGCTATCGAAGTATACCGCTCTTCTGTTTTATTAGCAAAAGAAAGGGGCTCTTTCCCTATATATGATAGCGAGAGAGAAAAGCATAATCCTTTTATAAACAGGATTAAAGAGAATGCACCAAATGTTTATGAAAAGATGCAGAAATATGGCAGAAGAAATATTGCCATGCTGACCATCGCACCTACTGGTAGTGTTAGCATTTGTACTCAAACAACTTCTGGTATTGAGCCTGCATTTATGGTGGCATATAAACGCAGAAGAAAGGTTAATCCAAACGATCAGAATGTTAATATATCCTTTGTTGATGATATTGGAGATTCATGGGAAGAATATAATGTTCTGCATCCAAAGTTTGAAACCTGGCTGGAAAATAATAGTTACAATGTTGAAGATGTTAAGCAATATTCAGAAAAGGAATTGAATCAACTCGTTAAGGATTCTCCTTATCATGAGGCAACATCTAATGATATTGATTGGATAAGCAAAGTCAAAATGCAGGGAGCAATACAGAAATGGGTAGATCATTCAATAAGTGTTACAGTTAATATCCCGGAAGCAACTCCTGAAGAGCTGGTTAGTGATATTTATATGAAAGCATGGGAGAGTGGATGTAAAGGGATGACCATATATCGTGAAGGATCGCGCTCTGGTGTTCTGGTTAGTTCAAGCAAGAAAAAGAAAGAGGAAGATCTGAGTGAGTTTAAAGAAACCAAGGCTCCAAAAAGGCCATTGACATTAAATGCTGAGGTCGTAAGATTCCAGAATGATAAAGAGAAGTGGGTTGCTGTAGTTGGTTTGCTTAATGATAAACCTTATGAGATTTTTACCGGAAGAGATGAAGGGTTCTTCCTTCCGAAATGGGTTGAAAAAGGATGGGTAATTAAGAGCAGAACAGAAAGTGAATCAACTCGTTATGATTTTCAGTTCCTGGATAAGGATGGCTACAGGATTACGATGGAAGGTTTATCAAGGCAGTTTGATACTGAATACTGGAATTATGCCAAGTTAATTTCAGGAATATTACGACATGGAATGCCTATTCCATTTGTTGTTGAACTGGTAAGTAACCTGCAATTTGTAAATGATGATATAAATACCTGGAAGAATGGTGTTGTAAGGGCTATTAAAAAGTTCATACCAAACGGCACTAAAATTAAAAAGCAGGCATGTGAGGATTGTGGAGAAGTTGATACACTGGAATACAAAGAAGGATGCATGGTATGCAATAATTGCGGAAGTTCAAAGTGCTCATAATTAAGGGTGTAGTTATATTATACTGCTATGATAAAAAAAGCCCCGCCTCTGTGGGGTTTTTTTATCATAAAAAAAGGCTGTCAAATGACAGCCTTAAAATATTTTTATTGAAGAATGAACTTCACGGGCAAGTTGTATTGAACACGTACAGGTTTTCCTCTTTGTTTCCCAGCTTTCCATTTTGGCATAGCCTTAACAACCCTTAGAGCTTCTTCATCACATCCACCACCAATTCCTCTAAGGATGCGGGCATCAGTAACTGAACCATCTTTTTCAATTACAAATGTAACATAAACAGTTCCTGAGATCTGAGACTCTTTTGCCATTTGAGGATACTTCATGGTATTTAAAAGATACTCATATAGCTTTCCCTCTCCGCCAGGAAAAACAGGCATGGATTCAACCACAATAAAGATAGGAGCATCATCATCATCTTCTTCTTCAACTATAACAGGGATATATTCTTCTACCTCTGTTTCTTCATCAGCTTCAACATCAATCTGAATTTCTTCTTCAACTTCTATATCGTCTTCCACAACATTAAGCACTACAACCTTTTTTGGAGGAGGGGGAGGGGGAGGTTTGTTTTCCTGGACAGTAATTTCAACCAATTCTTCCGGGATATCTTCCACAAGCCTCTCTCCGAAACCATCAACAGTCTTTTCATAAGTCTTCCATTCAAAAGCAAGAAGCACTACAGCCAGTGCCAAAACAAGTCCTATTTGTCTGAAAATGAACTTCTTGCTTTCGAGATCCGCTTTTTGAGATTTCTTTGGATTCATATTTGTAAGTTTTATAAGGCTCTTTTGAGGGAGCTAAAATATCAATAAATTTTATAAGTTTCCAATTTTTCGCTTGAATTTTCTGTTAATAAAGTTATAAATCAACAATCCTAACAAACATCCTAAGGTATTAGCGAAAAAATCATACATACTCGCATGCCTTCCTGTAAAGACAAACTTTTGTAATACCTCTGTAAACAGACCAAAAAATATGCCAAAAAATAAAGCAGCTTGTTTGGAGTATAAACGCAATATAATAATACTATATTGCTTCTGAAATCCTCTGATAAGAAGAATAAGCAGGATCCCATATATCAATATATGCACAAACTTATCCGGACTAAACCATTCCCAGAATGAACTTACTTCAGGAATATAATTACCAGGGATGCCAACCAGGAATAGAATAATAGCAATCCACAGGATACCAGGCCAGTTATACCTTAGAAACATTAATAAAACTATATTTCTATTAATTCTCTGTAGGCATCGGCATCTAATAAATCCTCTACTTCTGAAGGATCTGATATCTTGATCTTAACAATCCAGCCATCACCATAAGGATCCTGGTTCACAGTTTCAGGATTTGATTCAAGAGCTTCATTGAATTCTGTTACTTCACCTGATAAAGGCATGAACATATCAGAAACAGTTTTAACGGCCTCAATGGTACCAAAGGATTCTTCTATTTCAAGTGTTTCGCCAACAGTTTCGACCTCAATAAACACAATATCTCCAAGTTCTTTTTGAGCAAATTCGGTAATACCAATTGTACAGGTGTTACCTTCAATTTTAACCCATTCGTGTTCTTTAGTGTACTTTAAGTTTTCAGGAATGTTCATGATAGATTTCTTTAAAATATGCCTTAAGGTTTGATTATGAATAAAGTAATTAAATTCCTGAATCAATGCGAATGTTGCATTAATTCATGGATCAAAAATACATTTTTTTTAATAAAATAGAATTTAATAAAATAAAAATTAATACAGAATTATTGTGCTAAACTAAATCTTAAACTGATACCTCCATTGGTTGTGGAAGTTTTGTATTGGTTTGAAACAAATGGATCGTTGATGATCTTGTCAAAAAATAATCTGATATTTAATTTCTGGCTTAACGCATAATCAATAGATGCATTAATAGACATTATTTTTTGTCCGGCAGAAATCTGATCCACATCCTCATCTATCCTTCGTAAAACGGTTTTATTATTCCTGACAGAAAAGTCAAGTTTAATGTTAAGGTCGCTATTCATCCTGCGTTTTCTTCCACCACCTCCTATAGATTTAATACTGAATGATAGGTCTTTAAAACGATATCCTACACCAATTACAAATTCATTTCCTTTAACTTCAGTAACCTGATTATTGGCAAAACTTAATGTAAGATTTCTTGATTTCTTGTATTCAAATTTTGTCTGGAAATTATTCTCCAACGACAAATCTATGGAGATGAGAGGTGCAAACTGCTCTGAAATTGATATCATCCCAAGCTCAAACTTTGGAATATATTCATTGGTGTTTGGATATAGTTCCATAGGATATCCACCTTGATCAACATAACTAATATTTGTTGTGAATGAATTCATAGCATATGCTGACCTGTATGAATGAGATAATGTAATCTTCTGGAAATATTTTTTTATAAATGGAATTTTAGACAATCCAGTGTAAGTAACCCTCCAGTTTGGCAGTGGGATATTTGGGAACATTGATGTTTTTATTTTTTCAGGACTTTTACCTGTATAAGCAGCTAAGAATGAATAAAGTAAAACTTCCTGATTTGTCGGTCCGTAACCATGAGGATAATATTGTTTGCTAATAGTATCGTATATAGGTGGCATTCCGCTAGAATTTGGATTCTCATCAGCAAGCCTTTGGGCAACAGCTTGTCGGTATTCCTTAAGTTTGTCGAATGCTTCTGATATATTTTCATCATTATTTTTTTCAAATGCTGTATTTATTGTGATAAACGACATGCTGAAACTTCCTGTTTCAGTTGGTGAGTATATTTGGAATTCTCCTGTTGCATCAGCTCTGAAGAATTCTTGCTTATTATTGGCATAATTTCTGTCTGCTGATAATTCAATCTTAAAATCACTGATAGGTTCAATGGTGGCTCTCATAGTAAGCACTTCACTATGCTTTCGCATATATGCCTGATTAAGTAATGAGTCAGTTGTTATCCATCCGTTCCTTACAGCATCCTGCCTGATATCCTTCTGGCTTCCGAAAACAAAACCAAAACCAGGTGCCATTTGATTTATGTCACTCCCCATAAGGTTTGGTTCAGGTTGGAACCCCGGTAATAAAGTTCCATTACTTTCTGAGTATGAAAAGGATGCTTTCTTTAATCCCAGAAGAACTTTTAGAACTTGTTCACCAACAATTTTAAAGTAATTAACTTTTGGTTTAGTAGTATCGGCTTCCGCCCCAGTATCATCATCCTGTGATGTAGCTCCTGGCCTCCCTACCCTGTTTGGTGTACCCCCCCTGCCACTTCTGCTCTTTCTTAACAACCGCTTCAGGTATTTTGATTTATTATAAAGCTTATCAAATGCAAGATTGCTATTTAACTGGACAGTATTTGAATTTTCTATCTGATTACCCATTCTGTCCTGAATAGATAATGGTGAGGCTGTCCATGTATAATTTGCCTGATAATTCAAGGTAGCGTTGGTCCAATCAAGGTATGGTAATTTATCAATAGGAATTTTATAGTTTACATTTAAACTTTGCTGATAACGGTTCATGGTTCCAAGGCTCATCAATTGCTTTCTCACGCTTATAGTATCTGCAGCTGCTTTATCGTAATATTCACTGTCTTTATCGACTGCTCCGGGAGGTTCATTAATAAAAGCATCAGCCTGTGCGTTGAGTTCTAATGATAATCCTTTAGTAAGATCAAATCTTATATTGTAATTTCTATTCCAATCCCATCTTTTAACAAAAGTTGGGATGATCTTAATTTGCCCGGCAGTCTTGTTTCTGAGTTTCATCTCATTAACTTCCCTCATCATTTCAGTACGGAAAGAAAAAGATTTTGGCAGGAAGTAGAAGTTGAAGTCCTTTAAGAGCTTAAGGGCACTTGATCGGGCAATGAAATCTACTCTTTCAAAAGGTCTTACATTCTTTGGTGCAGTATTGAAATTATAACCAAGCCCTCCTCTATGTTGCTTTTGTGTTTCATATTCTACGTCCACATCACGATGATAAAGTAAAGTGTATGCATAGGTTACGTTGAAATTTTCCACATCATATACTCTTGGTTTTTTTGTTGCACCAACCCTGTCTTTTCTAACATTTATGAAGTTGATACTTTTCCTTTCTGTGAAATCCTGGGTAATTTGTTTTAATGAATCTTTCTCAACTTTTGAGTTATAAGTGTCGAGATCGTCTTTAAGTTTAATATCAGGATCGAGAGGATTATATTCAGGATTACTAACTGTTTGGCTATAATCAAAATGCATTGGAATTTTTACGCCGGATTTTTCAGGGAAAAATTTACCCAGTTCCAGGTCTGTTGCAATATCAAATTGAGTAATAGATTCTTTTTGTGTTTCATTAACCTTTTGTTCCAGGCTACCAAATCCAGCTGTACTATGAGCTCCTGATACAACTACTCTACCAAAATCGGCAAGATCAGCACTAATTCTCGCAGTAGCAGCCCATCCTCCTTTTTTATTAAAATCGGTTAGTCTCAATTCATTAACCCAGATTTCGGCACATTTTCCTTCACTTTCTGCTTCCCCTGATTTTCTGGGATTCCTCACACCAAGCATGATTGCATTTACATCACTTACACTGGGTACTCCAAGAACAGTAATCTTTTTGGCACCTTCATATTCTATATATGGTATTACTTGATTTATGGTAGAGTTAGGATCTCTCATGGCAATATTCCTGCGATGTTTAACATCAACAAGTTCTTCCAGGTCAATATCAATTCTATTTGCTTCGGGCCAGATTCCATCAGGGTCTGTCCTTCCTGTACCCCAAGGTGTGAATGCAAGTGGGATCTCGTATTCATAATAGTTTTCTGTGAAGTCGGCACCTATCCTGATAAAGAATGTCAGGTCACCATAATCAAGATCTTGATCAGCTTTACCTTTTTCAGCGTGCACAAACATTTTTAGATGTCCGTATTGCCTGAGGTCTAAATCAGAAGTTTTATAAGCAGCCCTGGCATCACCATCAATTAATTCACACACTTTCAGAACCATGGATTGCTCATTAAGGCGGATGAGGTTAGTAGTGCCCAGATTTATTTCTCTTTCAATACCAGGAGGAATAACATAGGGTACAGGACTTCTTGTTCCATTTTCTTCAATATTTACAGTTGAAATATCAAATGTTGTGAGTGCTTGTATGTCATCAGGAATATAATCTCCTGCTGCAAACAGGTCTCGTTGGTATTTTCTCCATTCACCTCTGACAAGTTCCAAAGTGGCAAAGCGGAGCACTACCGGCTTTTCAAATTCTTTCAGGAACATTCTCATGAATCGGATGGAACGAAAATCCTGTATGCTTCCTATAACTTTATCTGGCTGACTTACAGGGATTTTAAACTGATACCATTTTACATCTGTGAAATTTCCGTTAGCAAGTTGAACGTTTTGTGCGGTTTGAATATCAGTAATATAGTTCTCTCCGATATTCATATTATCAGGATCCAGATTCAGTTCATACTGGAAATATCTTTCAGCCTCACTCAATGTATTATCACGGTTGATATCCTCAACGTTAGGTAAGGTTGTGGCTGCAGTGGGGTATGGTTCAGGGTTTTGCTGGGCTGTAGGGGAATTGCCATCAGGGCCATTAAACTTTTTATATCTTTCCAGGATGTTACTATATTGATTATCGTTATCATAATCACTACCTCTGAAGTAGTGATAATTATCCTGAGATGGGTCAGCAAATGCCTGTTGATAAGCTGGAGAATTGTTTCCATATTTTGCAGCAATTGAATCAAGGTATGGATGCATACCCGTTGATGATGAATAAAATGATCTCTCATCATCGTCTCCAAGACCATCATAACCGACATCCTGGTATGGTCTGGATGCAGGGTCGTTATCAAATGATTCTACCAGAGCCTGAATACTTGGAATCCTTCCCCATCCTGTTGTGTCAACATCTTTAACAGTTGCAGTGGTCGGAAGGCCATTCTCATATGCTTTACGAGAATCTCTCAAAATATCTTCTGATATATCACCCAGGTTAAAGTAGATTTTACCTTTGTTTGTGGAATCTTCTGTAAATGGGTCCATCATCCAGAATTCGATATACTCAACGTTAGAGGCTTCAAAATCTGTTGATTCAATTTTTCGCATGATACCACCCCATCTGCTTTCAGGATCAACAAGGGTGCCATCAGGATTAATACCTTTCGACATAAATGAAGGACTTACGTCATAGTTATATGAGCCTTTTTCTTCAGGATAATATGTAAGGTTGAATATAGGAATATTAGTAGGAGTCCCGGCAGGAATGTCCTTATTAGGAAATACCTCGGTTTCAAGTACCTGTCGGACACTGTTTTTAGAGAGTTCATTTTTACTCACATTTGGCGGTACAAGATTGCTGTTCCTGTCGTAGAATAATGGATCAATTACATACCATGCTAATTTGGCTCTGTTTTTACCATAATTTATCTGGCGTAAGTAGTCTAGTGTAATTTCTGTTTCAGGGAATAGATCGAGCTGACCTTGTGGAGTACTCGCATGGAACCATGTACTATAATTTTTAAGATCAATAGTGGATTTTGCCCCTTCAAAATCATCTATATATGTGGTGCCAGTTTTTCCAATGACTTTCGAATGCCCTGGGATAAAATGAGCGAATTCACCATCTACAGTAATATTAGATGGAGCTTTTGTATCAATTAATGGGATCTTATCAACCATCTTTGTCAGGAAACGGGATTCAGTCTGATAACTGAAATCAAAACCCCATATGGTATTGGAGATTGGATCATTTCCATAACTAACTTTCTGGGTCAGTGGTCTCTCCGTAAGGTTCATCACCGTAGCACCCAGGTGAAAATCCTTATTAATTTCATGGTCGACATGAGCCCCCATAAGCCTTTTAGTTTGAAGGCTGAACAGGGTATTGTTTTCAAGAGATATATTAATTGGTGTACCTGAATTTAAAATACCTTCATTAATAATCCTGACGCGTCCAAGGGTATAGTCAACAGTATAGTCAACATTTTCTGTTAATACACGGCCTCCGGCTGTAACTTTAACTGACCCTCTGGGAACATTAAATGCATTAAGTGATATTTCATTTCCTGCAGATGAACGATACGAACCTTCAATCAGAAATTTATTTTTATCGGGATATTGTTCAGCACCTGTTTTTGTTAAAGTATAAAGTGAATCATAAGCATACTTATTAGCAAGTGTTGTATCTCCTCCTGCATTAACAATTTTATCTTTAAGAAAAGATCCAAAAGGTTCAATTACTGTAAAGTAGATTTTACCATTGCTTGATTGAATGGTACCACCATTTGTTGCTGCACCATTAATAAAGTCGAAAACGCCATCACCAGGTGGGTTCAGAAAAGAGTTCAGGTTATCAAGGTTGAGGAGCTGAATCAAAGGGACACCTTTAACACCTTCCGGACCATCAGTTAGGTATCCAATAGGGACTCCCTCCTTATTTCCTGAATAAAAAATATTCAGCTGGAATTTATCCTGGTTTACCTGGTAAGCACCTATTGAATATACGTTTTTCATCATCAGATTCCACATGGGGAGCCTTGTATTCAATGATGTACTTTTTAGCAGTTTTGTTATTATGCAATTTGGAGCTGATATACCTTGATCGGAAAATTCACCAACCTGGAAGAGGCTATCGTACCCGATAACAGTGTATTGATATGCAACTGCAAGGGTTTGGTCGGAGTTAAGAGTAGCGTTCAAAGAGATAAAACCAAGCTTTGAATTATATGTATATTCTGAGGGATCAAGTTTTCTGGCTACTTCAACTTTTTCAAAGTCTATACCTGGTACAAAGCCAAAATTCCCTTTAAGATAATTAGTAACTGTGTTAATATCCCTTACTTTGGCTGTGTCAATTTTATAGAGCAGGTTGTTTGATTTATTTGAAGGCAATCTTTCACCGGGAATAGGTTGAACAACAGATTTATTATAGATAACACTGTTCTCACCAACATCCTGGAATGCAACAATATTTCTGTTTTCGGTAACAGCAGCTCCAATATTTGTAACCCAGACTTCAACTCTTGTAATATTAACATCAGATGTTATCAAAGGAAGATTCTTTAGAGCTCTTTCGTAATTATCTCTGAAATAATGAGCCAGGAAGAAGTGTTTGTTTTCATCATAATCAACAGCGGTGAGACTAAACTCATTGGTTTGCGCACCACCTTCAACGGTTACAGAAGAAGTTTGACTTTCCTGTTGAGAGAACAGAGTAGTTACTGAAGTTTTTCCAAACTGTAACTTTGTTTTAATGCCGAAAAGACTTTGACTCCCACTGATTAGAGTTGTATTTAAAGGCATAGAAACATTACCTGCTTCAATGAGTTTGATTATTTCATCCTCTTTCCCTTCGTACTTTAATTGTAGTTTGTTCTCGAAATCAAAAGTGGCTTCTGTATTGTAGTTTGCGCGGAATTCAATTTTATCACCGATTTTCGCCACAACATTCATCTGTATTTTCATCTGAAAATCGAAGTTTACAGTCTTTCGTTGCCGAACATTCAGTGTCGGGTTATCTGTTTTATTACCAAGTACACCAAATATCAGCTCAGCTGTTCCCTGAGGCCTGATATCAATTGTGTTACTTCCAAAAATAGTTTCAAAAACCTTACTGCCTATATATATCTTGGGAATAATACCATCACCTTTATCAAAACCTGAGGATGATAGGGATCTTTCTTTCCAGTATGAATTAAGCGAGTTTTTTAGTTCCCAGTCGCGATATTCATCAAAAGACATATAAGTTGGGTTTCTGTAATCAACCTCACCCATTTTATTATTAAAGATGTATTCATTGCTTTCAGGGTCGTATTCAATCTCTGTTTCAAGATTTGATGGATTTCCCAGATAAAATCCATGTGTATCACTTGGAGTGAATAGCAGCTCATTATTATCCTGAAAAGGATATCTTATTTCATAAATCTGTGATGTGTCAGGTGTTGTGTCAGGAGGGGCCAGATATAGTGGTTCGGATATATTATTTGAAGGCTTAATATTGGCAGGTGTACCCCACACTAGGGACATAAATACCAAGAGAAAAAAAATAGATATAATATATTTTAATAATCGTACCAAATCAGACAAGGATTATTTTCTGGTCTTTTCCAACATTTCTAAATACTTCCCAACAATAAAATATCATTAAAAAGCCTCTATATCATTTTAAGAGCCTTCTTAATGATTTCTTCAACTGAAAGTGAATCTCCTTCACCTTCTTTTCCGGCTGATTGAAGAATTTTATTTATTGCCTTTTCAGCCAGACTTTTATTGAACCCAAGTATAGTTAAACCTGTTAACGCTTCCTGCTTTTTAGTATTGTGCTCAGGAATCATTTTTTCTTCTATTATACCTTCTTTTTCCAGCTTATCTTTTAAGTCAACAATAATCCTTTCAGCAGATTTTGCTCCAATACCTTTGATTGATTTCAAAGTGGCTACATCTTTATTAACTATTGCTTGCTTTATCTCCTTTGGTGATAAAGAAGAAAGAATGATACATGCAGTGTTTGTCCCAACACCTGATACAGAGATTAATTGTCTGAAAAGAATTCTTTCTGATTCTTCAGCAAATCCATATAATAGATGCGCATCATCTCTCACAACATAATGCAATAAGAGCCTGCAGGAGGTCTTTGTATTAATCTTAGCATAGGTGTTAAGCGAAATGTTTATCTGATAACCAATTCCATTAATCTCGATTATGGCATTGGCGGGATTGATCTCTGAAAGTTTTCCTTCGATATATGAATACATATAGGTTTCCTAAATAAATTCCAGTTTTGGCGTTACAAAGATATTGTTTCAAAGTAGAATCACAATAATTTTTAGTCAAAATTTATACGGATTATAAATAGTAACTTCTGCATCTGAAATACAGTAAATGATTTGAAATATCGGGTATTTTTGTAATTTTGCTGTTAATTAATTAACAATAATAAAATAGTTTATGGACAATCTATTCAGAAAAGACGCTCTTAATTATCATTCCCAGGGAAGGCCGGGCAAGTGTGAGGTTATACCAACAAAACCATATTCAACGCAGAGAGATTTATCACTGGCATATTCACCGGGTGTTGCGGATCCATGCCTTGAGATTCAGAAAAATCCGGATGATGTTTATAAATATACAGCTAAAGGCAACCTGGTTGCTGTAATCTCAAATGGTACAGCAGTTTTGGGTTTGGGTGATATTGGAACTGAAGCTGGTAAACCTGTGATGGAAGGGAAAGGATTACTATTTAAAATATTTGCCGATATAGATGTCTTTGATATAGAAATTGAAACTAAGGATATTGATAAATTTGTAGAAACTGTTATTCAGATAGCTCCAACTTTTGGTGGGATCAACCTTGAAGATATTAAAGCACCTGAGTGTTTTGAGATAGAGGATAAAATCAAAAAAGCACTGAAAATACCTGTTATGCATGATGATCAACATGGTACAGCTATCATCACATCTGCAGGGCTTCTTAATGCTATTGAACTTACTGGTAAGAAGATTGAAGATTTAGTTGTTGTGGTGAACGGAGCAGGTGCATCAGCAATCTCTTGTACAAACCTATATATACAACTTGGTGTTAAAAAAGAGAATGTCATAATGGTTGATAGTAAGGGTGTTCTCAGAAAAGACAGGACAGATCTTAACAGATGGAAAAAAATGTATGCAACGGATAAGGATATACATACATTAGAAGAGGCTGTTAATGGTGCAGATATGTTCCTCGGATTATCAGTAGCTGGTGCTTTAAAAAAAGAATGGTTGCATACTATGGCAAAAAATCCAATAGTTTTTGCTCTTGCAAATCCAGTTCCTGAAATAGGATATGAGGAAGCTGTTGGAACACGTGATGATCTGATCATGGCAACGGGAAGGTCTGATTTTCCCAACCAGGTTAATAATGTGCTTGGCTTCCCATTTATATTCCGTGGTGCAATGGATGTTCGTGCTACTACGATTAACGATGAAATGAAATTAGCAGCCTCAAAAGCACTTGCAGGTTTAGCAAAGCTACCTGTTCCCGAAGAAGTGAATATTGCATTTCAAGAAAAGAACTTACATTTTGGTAAAGACTATATCATACCAAAGCCTACTGATCCCCGACTGATTGAATTTTTGGCACCTGCAGTTGCTAAAGCAGCTATGGATACCGGTGTTGCTAGAAATCCAATTACTGACTGGGATGCATATAAAGAAGAACTTATCAAGCGATTAGGAATGTCAAATCCTCTTATCAGGCAAATTAAAGGACGTGCCAAGAGTGACCCGCAACGCGTTGTATTTGGTAATGCTGATAACTATAACATGCTTAAAGCTGCCGAGATCGTAATGAATGAAGAAATTGCAATACCTGTACTTCTGGGTGATGAGAAAAAGCTAAAGGCAATTATTAAAGAAAACGAACTCGAGCTTAAAAATATTGAGATCATCAATCCTCGTTCAAAGGAACAGCTCAAGAGAAGAGAAGAATTTTCTAGTGTATTATATGAAAAAAATAAGCGTAAAGGAGTCACTATAGCTTCAGCAATGGAGAGTATGCAGCACGATAGATTTTTTGCTCCTATGCTTGTTGAAACCGGTATTGCTGATGCAATGGTTTC
>CAZDWF010000078.1:0-17644 GCA_964508895.1 uncultured Bacteroidales bacterium | reverse complement strand
AAGAACCCATTGGCTGGAGGGTAATGTAGTATAGTATAAATATGTATTCTCATTCAGAAAGATAGATGAAAATGGAATAAAATCAGTTCCACCATTCATTGCATCTCTGCCAATCCTTCTTATTTCGGGCAAATTCATACTCTCAGCAATACTGAATACGGATTCATTCATAACGTATTTCTCATTTGGATGTGTAATCATTGTCCCGTTTTGTGATATAAGAAATACATAACCACTTTCAAATATTTTCAGACTTGCGATATAATCCTGAAGCCATTTCAAAGAAATGTCTGCAGTAACTATACCGTAAAACTCATTATCTCTGTAAAATGGAACCGAATATGTTGACATGATGATATTGCCCCCTCCCTCATCAAAATAGGGCTCTGACCAAACTGCTTTATTTAATTCTTTTGGGATTTGATACCAGTCCCAGTAAAAATACTGATAGCTATTACTTCCCAGCATTTCATATAAAATTGTATCACCAGCTTCATAAACATAAGGTGCGAAATAAGTCGAATCCTTGTTAAACGTATATGGCTCATAAGCAATACATATGCCAAAAATCTCCTCATTATTCTCAACAACACCTACCATCAGGTCTTTAAGATCTTTCTTTTTATATCTTTCAAATTCCTGTTGATAAGCCATATATTCCGTTAGTTTCATTGCCGGAATAATAACTTTTTCAATGTTATTTACTGATGATTTTGCAAGATTACTGAGGTTCTCTTCCACATTCTTCATCAATAAGCTTTTGGAAATAAAATAATTATAACCCATAATAGCCAGGAAGATAATTATCACTACCGTGGATATATAAAATATTAATTTGAACGACAAGCCTCTTTTCCTGAGCATATAAAATGTATTATGATATGATCCTGAATTAATTATTTGTAAAAATTATTAAAATCAGGAATAAACTCTATTTGTTTTGAATCCAGCAATATTGTTGCAGTCTCCATATAATCATCAAAATCAAGCACTAATGTATTATTCTTAGGATCAATAATATCCATCATGCGATTTAGCATCCATAACTGATGAGCACTGTTTGCAGGAACATTATTATCTCTCATAAGCTTTAATACAATACGTACCGCTTCTTCTTTATGCTCAAAAGCGTATTTCCAACCTTCCATGGTAGCCTTCACAAACTTTTCACATAATTCAGGATTGCTATTGAAGAACTTTCTTTTGCAATAGATCCCATCTTCCGGGTAATCAAGGCCATAATCTGTAAAGAAGAAAGTATTAAGCTCATCAAAATCAATACCTGTATTTACTACCTGATGATATTCATTATACCACATAACGCACATTATGTCTATCCCTCCCCTTAAAAACAGATTTATTGTACTTGTTATTGGAATAATTTCGGCCTTAATGTTAAACTTCTCAAGAAATGCCATTGGTAGCTCTTGAAAATCTGATCTCCATATCCCAATCTTTTTACCATTGAAATCTTCAGGAGTTTCTATCCCTGAACTCTTTCTTGCTATAAACATAAGCGCAGATCTGTGTGAAAGTTGTCCGATATTTACAATATTTCCAAACCTGCAATAATTCTTAATACCCCCTGATAGGAAATCGCTGACAAAATCCACTTCTTCTTTATCTATCATATTCTTAATTGGGAAGTTAGGCCCACCGGTCAGTATCTCAACGTGCAATCCATACTCTTTATATATGCCCTTCTCAACTGCCATATAATAACCGGCAAACTGAGCCTGTGGCATCCAATGAGGCAAGAATGTAACAGTATCCTGGGAATAAGTTAAAAATGTTACTAGGCTGAGAAATACTGTTAAGATCTGTTTCATTATTGACTATTTAATACCAAATTTACCAAATACCTTTTAAATAAATAATATTTCGGACAATTGATTTAAAAACAAATGAATATTTACTCAATTTTCAATTTTTATTACTTTTGAATCACAATTAATTGAATGAATAGTTTAAGAAGAAAGTTAAGTGATATTATTTTCAGGACGGATACTCCTCTTGCAAAAGGCTTTGACGTAATATTGCTAATATCTATATTGCTAAGTGTTATTGTAGTAATGCTCGACAGTGTACCAAGTATTCATCTTTCATCTGGCGAGGCCCTTCTTATTTGCGAATGGATTTTTACAATCCTTTTCACAATTGAATATATTGTCAGAATATATTCAACTGAAAAGCGATTAAAGTATATATTCAGTTTTTATGGTATAATTGATCTTCTGGCGATTCTCCCATCTTATGTAAGTATGATTTTTGTGGGCACTCAATACCTGATGGTAATCAGGATACTAAGATTACTTAGAATTTTCAGGATATTAAAACTTGACAGGTATGTTGGAGCATCTCATCATCTGATTTCTTCAATTAGGGCAAGCAAACAGAAGATTGTGGTATTCCTTTCAGCGGTTTTTACTGTAGTTGTAATTATGGGTGCCATAATGTATATTATCGAAGGCCATGAAAATGGCTTCCACAGCATTCCTGAAAGCATCTACTGGGCCATTGTCACTTTAACCACTGTAGGATACGGAGATATTTCCCCTCATACTGTTCCTGGAAAATTTGTTGCTTCCCTTATTATGATCCTGGGCTACTCTATTATTGCTGTTCCTACAGGAATAATTACTGCAGAGTTAACAAGAGGTAAAAGAAAGGATACAAGTATTCATTGCAAGAAATGCGGTATGAAGGGACTGGATAATGATTCGAATTATTGCAAATCCTGTGGGAAGAAGATCTAAACCAGAATAAGGATTTGTTTACATATCTCTTTTATAAGACCATCTCATCAAAAACATACCCATCAATAAGCTAACAATAGTTACCGAAAAGGTGATTGTAAAGCCTGCAATTTCATAAATAAAAACTCCAAGTATAGGCGAGAAAATTGACCGAAAACCTGTTAAGGAAAGGTGAACTGACTGATAATCATCAGCTTGCTCTGGCTTGCAAAAATATGCTGAGCCGATATTCCATAACAATGCCATAGTAGCAGCAAATAAACCATAAAAAATAAAGGAAAGTATCAAAGTGTAATAAACTTCAATACTCCAGATCGTAAAATGTTGAGGTAAATATTCAGTTAACATCAAAAAGAAGATATATAACATTAAGGCTCCAAATGTAATTGCTGCAAACTTCCGGGGATCTATTTTTCCAATTAATCTTCCAAAATAGGGCAACATAATAATGGCTAAAATATTATAAGCATTTTTATAAAAAGCAACACTTGTATAGTTTAATCCCAATACATCTTTAAAAAATATGTTTATTATTGTATAGGATGCCATAAATGCAAATCCATAAAACATAAATCCAATCTCAAAATGCAAATAGGGTTTGTTTGTTCTCAGAATATTAAGCATATCATTGACAGATATCTTCATGGATTCCCAAACATTTCTTCCCTTACTTTCCTGAACTAGTTTACTATAATCAATTTTTGAGAGTAAGAACACAGAAATAATGCTTAAAGCAGAAATTACCGGGAAAACATATACAAAAGCAAAATTATTATTGTCGAGCAGAATACCATACACCAAGGTAGAAACAAGCATAATAACTTTATTTATGCTCGCCGAATAGCTGTATAACTTACCAAAATTCTGATGTCGGTAATTGGTTTTAAGTAAAGCATTAATAGCGGGAAAAATGATAATGTTTCCAAAATAATAAACCAGGAATAAGCCCAGGAAAATATAATGAAACTTTTGGTCCTCAAGATACCTTTCAGACATTTGAGGGAAGAATACTACCAGAAATAATGGCAACCTTGTAACAAATGCTGTTATTCTTAGCATCAGCTTTTTATTTCTGATCCTTTTCCTCAGGGAATTAAAAATGAACAAAAATATAAATACCAGCACACTAAATTGAAATAAGAAAGCCAGTTGATAATTCGAGCCTCCCATACTTCGAATAAACACATACTCATTCAGAGCAATTATGCCAAGGACAACCCCTTCGATGGCAAAATAAGCAGTATGCAAAGAAAATGTTCTCCGCTCTTCTGAATTAAGTTTACCTATACTAAGCAGTTTCATTCATTTTAATAATTGGCAAAGATATTAAGTATTATATGCCTTCTGTATTTGCGATAAACAATTTATTTAAGCTCTTGTTTAATTATGAATACAAATTATCTCAAATGAGGAAACATTTCTATATCCGTATATACTATCTTATTAATATAAAACAATTAATTCGTTAATTTTACCTAAGTAAAAAAAAGAATAATGGACATAAACGCTTTATTTAAAATCACTTACGGGCTTTATATCATATCATCAGAAAATGATGAAAAGTATAACGGACATATATCCAATACAGTTTTTCAGATATCTGCTGATCCTGTGAAAATCGCTGTTGCAAGCCATAAAGATAACTTAACAACAGATTTTATTAAGAATAGCAATGTTTTTAGCATTTCTATTCTTCAGGAAAATGTAGATATGGAATTTATGGGAATATGGGGATTTCAATCAGGGAAAGATATTAATAAATTCAGGAATTGTGACTATAAAATTGGCAGCACAGGAGCACCCATTGTCCTGGATAAAACCATTGCCTATATAGAGTGTGAAGTTATTGAAACAATTGATGCAGGCACACATTTATTATTCATAGGACTTGCAAAAGAAGCTGAAATAGTGAATGATCATAAAAGTCCTTTAACCTACTCATATTACCGGAAAGTAATTAAAGGATTTTCACCTGAAAATGCTCCAACATATACTAATAAAGATAAAGAAGGATCAACACCAGAAAAAACCATTGTGTCAGGAGGTATGCAATACAGGTGTATTGTATGTGGATTTGTGTATGATCCGGAGAGTGGAGATCCTACTAAATCAGTTTTATCCGGAACTCAGTTTGAAGATCTTCCTGATGACTGGACTTGTCCGATTTGTGGTGTAGGAAAAGAGGAGTTTGTTCCTGTTAAATAGTTCGTAGTTCTTAAGATTTGTGCAACGATAACTAAAGATTAAACACATAAAAAATTGAATAAAGAGATTCTCAGGCTGACAATTCCAAACATTATCACTAATGTTACTGTTCCCTTACTGGGTATTGTTGATCTGGCATTGATGGGACATCTTGAGTCTGAAGAATACATTGGAGCTGTTGCAATAGGTGGGATCATATTTAGTTTTATTTATGCATTTTTTAGTTTTCTCAGGATGGGCACAAGTGGATTTGCTGCTCAGGCATATGGCTCTGATAATAAACTGGAGATCCGCTTGATCTTTTTAAGAAGTTTATTGCTCGCATTGGTAGGAGGTTTATTATTAATAATGCTGATGTATCCTATAAATAAACTAAGCTTTTTTCTGCTTAACAGCAGTGAGAATATTGAGATCTTAGCTTCAGAGTATTTCTATATCAGGATCTTCGCTGCACCAGCGACCCTATGCTTATATGTATTATATGGCTGGTTTCTTGGATTGCAAAATGCAAAGTTTCCAATGATAATTGCCATTGTTGTTAATATTGTAAATATTGGATTCAATTTCATCTTTGTGATGGGATTTGGGATGAAATCAGACGGTGTGGCATTGGGGACTGTTATAGCTCAGTATTCAGGATTGTTAATGGCAATATTTCTGGCTTTCAAATATTACAGAAAAGAAATTCAATGGATTTCCTGGAAAATAATAATGGAATTAGAACCATTAAAAAGGTTCTTTGCAGTAAATAGAGATATATTGATAAGAACGGTTCTATTGATCTTCACATTTTCTTTCTTCACAGCTGTTTCAGCAAGGCTCGGGGATACTATTCTCGCCGTAAATACTATTCTACTGCAATATTTTATGATATTCTCATATCTAATCGATGGTTTTGCTTATGCAGCAGAAGCTTTAACCGGAAAATATGTTGGAAGAAAATCGATTGTTGATCTTAAAAGATTAATTAAACATCTTTTCTCTTGGGGTTTGGGAATCAGTATATTATTTACCATCATTTATATTGTTTCCGGAGAATATTTCCTTTTAATTCTTACAAATAATTCCCTGATTATTGAAGGTGCTCAACCCTATATGTTCTGGATAGCCGTAGTGCCATTAATAACATTTGTCTCTTTTCTATGGGATGGTATTTTCATAGGAGCAACAGCTTCTGTTCCAATGCGAAATGCAATGATCATTTCAACAATTTTTGTTTTCCTCCCTTCCTATTTCATTTTCAGGGATATAATTGGTAATCATGGATTATGGCTGGCGCTGATGCTGTTTATGGTAGCACGGGGAATTTTAATGACAATATATTCCAAACGGATTCTAATCTAAATTATTTAGAATCAAAAAAAATTATATCTTCCCTCCTGCTCGCATCTTCCTGATTATCTTATTTTTACAAAATTTACAATACCTTGTATAAAACATTAATTGTAATATTTTACTACTATGTCTTGCATAGTACTAAATATTTTTATTATATTTGTAGCATGAACACAGAAAAACAAAAAGCACAAATGAGAAAAGGTGTATTGGAACTATGCATCCTTTCCATAATAGAAAAAAGTGATGCTTATGCATCTGATATCATAGATAAGCTGAAGGAATCTGAACTCATCGTAGTTGAAGGTACTTTATATCCATTGCTTACCAGATTGAAAAATGACGGCTTCCTCACCTATCGCTGGGAGGAATCTAAATCAGGTCCGCCCAGAAAGTATTATATGATAACAGAAATAGGCAAAAGAATTTTACAGGAGCTTTCTTCAAGCTGGAATGATCTTGTTGAGTCAGTCACAAAAATTACAGGTAAAAATCAATAACAAGCAATAATATCATGAAAAAGACACTCACAATAAACATAAGTGGAACAATTTTCAATATTGATGATGATGCGTATGAGAAGCTCAATACATATATTGATACATTACGACATCATTTCAGGCATCAGGAGGGAAGTGAGGAAATACTTGAAGATATTGAAATAAGAATATCTGAACTGCTCTCTGAAAAAATCCAGGAACAAAAGCAGGTCATCACCATTGGAGATATTGATTCAATAATAGAAATCCTTGGACAACCAAGTGATTTTATTGATCAGGAAGATGAAAGCAGTTCACAGCAATCGATAAATTATGAACCAAAGCCATTTAAAAGATTATACAGAGATCCTGACAACCAGGTTTTGGGGGGTGTTTGTAGTGGACTTGGTGCATATTTTAATGTAGATGCCATTTGGTTCAGGATATTATTTATCATCCTCACCATGGTTGGGGGCTCAGGTATGCTAATATATTTCATACTCTGGCTGGCAGTTCCTAAAGCTTTAACTACAGCTGAAAAGCTGGCAATGAAAGGTGAAAAGGTAACCATCAGTAATATAGAGAAATCTATAACGGACGAACTGGGAAATATCAGAGATAAGATCAATGATATGACCAGCTCAAGCAAGCAATCATACAAAAAAAAAGAACCGCAGGTACGGAATGTAGCTGAATCATTTCTGGATATCCTCCTTATCATCCTGAAAACATTCATAAGAATTATACTAATTATAATAGGCATAAGCTTACTTGCAGCAGGAGTGCTTATACTTGGCAGCTTTTTTGGATTATTATTCGGATGGAATGGATTCTTTATGATGGAAGGCCCTGATATAATAGACATTTCAATAAATTCAGTTTTCTCTATAGTCTATCCGGTATCAGGAGCTATAGGATTATACAAATTAGGGTTTATTCTCTTTTTAGCTATCCCTTTCCTGATGATCATTTATAATGCAATCAGGCTTATCTTTAAAATGGATAGAGTGAAGTATATTGGGCTTGCTGCCCTCAATCTCTGGATATTTGGTTTGATTCTGACAATGGTGTTTGCTTTCAAAACTGTACGTGAGTTTAAATATGGTACTACTGTTTCTGAGGAAATAAGCATCGAAACTCCTAGCAGCAATATTATCTATTTAAATATCCAGGATTACAATAATCATGACCTGATGGAAGAGGGAACTGAGCTATTCCTGATTGATGAAAAAGAGCTTTATATAACTGATGACGGCAAATATTTTAATAATGTTTGGTTTGAGGTTGAAGAAAGTGAAGACAGCAATTTCCATATTTTTATGCACACATTTTCAAGAGGGAAGAATCCTCCTGATGCCAGGAATAATGCTGAAATGGCCCAATATCCAATTATGATTGATGATTCCATTATAACTTTCAATAAATTCTATATGCTGGATAATTACTCTCCCTGGAGAGGACAAAGGATCAAGTTAGAGATCAAAGTACCGGAAGGTAAAGAAATCATTATGGAAAAGGAACTTGAGAATCATATGAGATACAATAATTATCATTATGATTGGCATGAATGGGATGATTCTCCCAGAAATTACTGGAGGTCAAGTTTTTTCCAGGATAAAAGTTATGATGAGAATTTCTCTGTATTTAGAAAAGCTTTATACATGACATTATAGCTATTTTTCTTTTGATTTTATGAAAGCCCGTTTGTTGTAAGCAAACGGGCTTTTCATTTTTTACGGAGAACCTTTTTGAATTATTTTTGTTATAAATACCGGAAAACCTATTAACTATGGCAAAATCCAGATCAAGCACTAAAAAACCGACACTAATTAAAGTATTTAATAAAAAGGAAGTCCTTAACGACTTCAGAATTGCAAATGAAAGCAGACAGATAAGTCTTTTAGGCAGAAGAGAAGTCCTCACAGGAAAAGCTAAGTTCGGAATATTTGGTGATGGTAAGGAAATCCCTCAGCTTGCCATGGCAAAAGTATTTCAGGATGGTGACTGGCGTTCGGGATATTATCGTGACCAGACCTTCATGATTGCTTCAGGAATGTTGGATTTGGAAGAATTCTTCGCTCAGCTTTACGGTGACACTAATCTAAAAGCAAACCCGGGAATGGGTGGCAGAATGATGAACAACCACTTTGCTACCCGAAGTCTTGATGAAGATGGCAAATGGAAAGATCTTGTAAAACAGAAGAATTCATCCGCTGATATCTCACCTACCGCAGGACAAATGCCCAGGCTTTTAGGCCTGGCTCTTGCATCTAAGATATATAGAAATAATCCTGAATTGAAGGGCCACAAAAAATTCTCCAATAATGGAAATGAAGTAGCATTTGGTACAATTGGAGATTCCAGTACTTCTGAAGGACATTTTTTTGAAACTATAAACGCTGCAGGGGTATTACAGGTGCCCATGGCTGTTTCAGTATGGGATGACGGCTGGGGTATCTCTGTTCCAAAAAAATACCAGACTACAAAAGAAAATATTTCCGAGATCTTAAAGGGATTTCAATATGATAAAGAAAAAAAAGGATTACTAATCTATACTGAAAAAGGATGGGATTATCCTGCATTAATAAAAATGTACCAGGAAGGAATTGAAAAGTGCAGAAATGAACATATTCCTGTTATATTTCATATTACAGAGCTAACTCAGCCACAAGGACATTCAACTTCAGGTTCACACGAAAGATATAAAAGCAAAGAACGTCTCGAATGGGAACAGGAATTCGATGGGATCAAAAAAATGAAAGAGTGGATAATAAAAGAGAAAATTGCCTCTGAGGAAGAATTGAGTGAAATAGAACAGAATGCAGTTAAAAGAGCGAAAGAAGCCAGGAAAAAAGCATGGAACCATTATATGAAACCTATCCTGCAACAAAAAAATGATTTCCTGAAAATGACAGATGTAAGCTCTTGTAATTGTGCAAAAACAGAAAAGATCAATAATATTAAGGATGAATTAGCTATTATTGGTGAACCATCCTGGAAGGATATTATGTCTTCAGGGAAAAAGATACTGCGGCTTATATGTGATAGTTGCAGCAATCCTGAAAACTCTTTAAAGAAAAATGTTATGATGTGGCGTGATAAAGCCATGAAGAATAGAAATGATGATTATACTTCTCATCTTTATAGTGAATCAGAATCATCAGTATTTAATATTAAAGAGGTAGTTCCTGAATACAATATTGATTCTAAAATAGTTCCAGGAAGAGAGATCCTGAAAGAAAATTACAATTACATCTTAGGCCATATACCTGAAAGCCTGATCTTTGGTGAAGATGTAGGTAAGATCGGCGGTGTTAACCAAACCTATGAAGGCTTACAGGATATTTATGGAGAACTCAGAATTTCTGATACCGGTATCAGAGAGGCTACTATTATCGGACAAGGCATTGGCCTGGCTATGAGAGGCCTACGGCCCATAGCAGAGATACAGTATTTCGACTATCTCATGTATGGACTACAGGTAATAAGTGACGACCTTGCCACAGTCCATTACAGGAGCAAAGGTGGACAAAAAGCTCCAATGATAATAAGTACCCGTGGACACAGGCTTGAAGGCATCTGGCATTCCGGCAGTCCATTAAGCATGGTAATAAATTCGATAAGAGGTGTTCATGTTCTTGTTCCCAGAAATATGACTCAGGCTGCAGGTTTTTATAATACCATGTTTGAATCTGATGAACCGGCACTTATTATAGAGCCTTTAAATGGATATCGACTTAAAGAAAAGATGCCGGATAATATTGGTAAGCTTAAGGTTCCACTAGGGAAACCCGAAATATTGAAATATGGAAATGATATTACTCTGGTAACTTATGGATCATGTGTAAGAATTGCACAGGAAGCGGCTGAACAGCTAAGAGAGTTCAGTATTGATGTTGAATTGATCGATGTGCAAACATTGCTACCATTCGATATCGATCATACTATTGTTGAATCAATTAAAAAGACCAACAAAGTATTGTTTTTTGATGAAGATGTACCTGGTGGTGCAACCGCATTTTTAATGCAAAAGGTAATTGAAGAACAAAACGCATATTATTATCTTGATTCTGAGCCTAAAACACTTTCTGCAAAAGCACATAGGGCAGCATATTCTACTGATGGCGATTACTTCTCAAATCCAAATGCAGAGGATGTCTTTGACGCAGTCTATAATATAATGCATGATGTAAATCCTGCTAAGTATCCAAAGATTTTTTAAAGTTCAAAGTTCGTAGTTGGTATTTCGTAGGATTTGCAAAGTTATTTTTGCACACTTAATTTTTTATTATTTGAAAGACATTAGCTTGATAGCATTATAACAACTTATTGGACTATATCTTAAAATTTTGAATTACCTAAAAATCAATTATTCAACAAGAGAGTATTAGAAAGACTCTACCAACTACGAACTACGAACTACGAACTATTAACCTTTTTATACTAATTTTGTCTTCTTATTATAGACCATGTCTTTTTTAGTTCGGAAACATATCAAACTGCATTTTTTTCTGCTCTTCTTCAGTTTCTGGTTTATCAGCTGCAACAGAACTCAACAAAACAGTTCAGGCCGCAATACAAATTTGGAGAAGAAGGCTGATTCTATTATTATCACATATCAGTATCTTGATCCTCAAACTGCTGATTACTCTTATATTACAGCCAAAGAAATCATCGAAATAAAAGAAACAAAAGATACCATTGAAGGAATTATAGTCAGGGAAGCAATTATTGACGTAGATCATCTCAAAATAATTGAAACGGATGAACTAGAGGAGAAATACAATTCTACAGAAATAGGAAAATATAATGTAATTCAACCGAAAAAGCTAAGAATGTCCTACACTTCACCATATCGGTACTTTTCAATAAACTTCGAGAATGACGCTTTTCTGGCTATGGATTATTATTTCACCAATGGAATAACATTTGAATACTATCATCCAGTGCTTGAAAGATCATTCTACAACTATATGATGATACCTTATAGAAAAGAATCAGTAAACTACTACGGATTGACACTTGTACAGAATATGTACACTCCTACCCGACTTGATACTGTAGAAATAATTCATGGAGACCGTCCGTTCGCAAGCTACTTATATCTGGGATTCAGGAAAGTTATTTATGATGAGAATAATAGCATGATATTAAGAAGTGAACTGGATGTAGGATTACTTGGCCCGACATCTCTTGGAGGAATGATACAAAGCACCTTTCATCGTACTGAACCTACTGGTTGGAAAAATCAGATAAGCAATGATATAATTGTAAACTACAATATTGATGTTGAAAAAGGAATATATCAATCGGAACATCTTTCTTTTAATGGAACTGCCGGCATTAAAGCCGGAACTCTTTATGATAATATATACGGAGGAGTAAACATAGTGGTTGGAAATTTCGTTCCTCACTATAGTGGTTTTGGTTTAAGATGCAACCATAATAATATTGATAAACTTGTTCAGTATGGATTTGTATTGTCAGGACAAATGACTTTCGTTGGATATGATGCCACCATGCAGGGCGGATTATTTAGTGACAATGAATATTACATCGATTCAGACCTAATTAAAAGGTTGACTCATTCAGCGAAATTTGGTTTGTTTTTTAAATATAAATGGTTTGGATTAAATGCAAATATTATACATTTATCTCATGAGTTTAAAGGTGGAAGGCCTCATAAATGGGTGCATTTTAGTACTACTTTCTGCCTGTGAGAATTAATGTTAAGAATTAAAAATTATGGATTAAGAATTGAGAATTATGGGTTGTAATGGAAATGACAGTGAAAAAAAATGTAATTTGTTTGGTGATGAAAAGATCAGGTATCCTATAAACTTTGACCTTAAAGTAATAATGGATAAAAAGAAAACAGATGAAGAAAATATTGCATCTCTCGAAGGTCTGCTTAAAAAAAGCAATATTCCTTATTCTGATTTCAGAAAAAAGCAAAGCAGTAAAGGAACATATACCAGCTATACTGTGAATATCACCATGAACAGCCAGGATATCCTGGAAAAATTCTATGCGGATTTGAAAATAATCCCTGGTGTAATCTATGCCATTTAAAACATAAGAAGAAAGAACAATCAGGAAATGCATGATATAGAACCATATTATAACTGGAGGCATATCTACATAGCTTCAGATGATGAAAGGTCACCAATGTCTGGAAAGGCGAACAGTGAAATTGAATTTACGCACAGCATTTACAATCATTGGATTCATCCACAGTGGGATTTTATCGGTTCTTCTACTCTTTTCATCAAAATCCTTTATGCAAATTATGATTCAGGATTTACTATCATAGAGTTATTTGGTGAATGGAATGATGTATTGCATAATGATATTATGTATCTGATAAGGGATATTGCTGAGCCTATGTTGAAAGAAGGTATAAATAAATTCATACTGATTGGTGAGAATGTCCTTAACTTTCATTCAGGAGATAATGATTATTACCAGGAATGGTATGATGAAATTGGTGATGGATGGGTTGTAGGCTTGAATTTTCGTGAGCATATTATCAAAGAATTCATAGATGCAAACCTGGATTACTATATCGCATTTGGAGGCAGATTTAATGCATTCGCATGGAGAAAGGCTGATCCAATTCAATTATTTAGTATAATTGATGAGCTTATTACTAAACGACTAAATCCATAAGAATGACCAGAAGTGTTTCTGTAACAATCATCGGAAAGGTTCAGAATGTCGGGTTCCGATATTATACAAGGAAAATGGCACAATCATTATCTGTAAATGGCTTTGTAAAAAACTTAAGTGATGGTAGTGTATACACAGAAGCTGAAGGATCCTCTGCAGACATAGAACTTTTTATAGAATACTGCAAAAAAGGCCCTGAATGGTCAAGAGTGGAAGAAATAAATATTCAGGAAATACCTTTCCAGGATCATATTGGGTTTAGTGCAAAATAGCTTTTCTACTTCTTAAATGCTCTTAATATATGCCTTTTACCGGGAGGACCACCGATTCTGTCAACAACAAACCCAGCTAGTCTCAGATTTCTCTTAACCAATCCCTTAGCTGAAAATGTAAGCAATAATGCTCCTTGTTTCATTGAAGAATATATCTTATTAAAAATCTCTACTGTCCACATTTCTGCCTGGGCATCTGGTCCAAAAGCATCAAAATAAACCAGATCATAGTAATCCTGCTTTAAACTAACTTCCTGAATACAGTCATGTATAAACTCAAATATAAAAGAATTGCTTATTTCAACCGGATTGCCAGGTCTTTTACTGTGAAATAATGAAAAGGCTTTTTTCAAATCCTCATCCACAAAATGATCCTTATACTTAAGTTGATCAATTATCTTTATATCGATAGGAAATGGCTCTATTGCAGTATAATCAACTTGCAATTGTTTTTCCACAGTTGCTTTAAAGCTCAATAATGCATTTAATCCTGTACCAAAACCAACTTCAAGTATATTCACCTTGGACGATAATGATTTATATAACAGTCCATTGTCTATGAAAATAAATTGAGATTCCTGAATTGCTCCAAACATAG
Organism: uncultured Bacteroidales bacterium; assembly: GCA_964508895.1. Lineage (GTDB taxonomy): Bacteria > Bacteroidota > Bacteroidia > Bacteroidales > B18-G4 > M55B132. The sequence goes on along the minus strand of CAZDWF010000078.1, from coordinate 3,330 downwards.
AATGATATGTATCTCCTGCCTTTGTTGAATACAAAGTTATTGAGCCATCATCGGTAAGTCTTAGTTCATAATCCATGAATTACCTGTTGTAATATACATGCATGTCCTTGATCACATATGGTGATATAACAAAATCAATTATTCCACCGGTATTATAGTTATATAAGGTAATTACAGTATCTTTTGCAGCATATATAATATTGTCTATAGAATTAAATTCCATCATTTTAACACTATGCGCAGGAATATAAATGCTAAGCTGATCAATGCTTGACTGATAAAGAAGTATTCCGTTATCATGAGATACCAGTATTCTGCTATTATCGATGCTTATCATGTCGTAAAATGAACCTAACGGTACAGCAACACCATCATCTAACTGGTCGTCAACAACATTGTAAAGCTTAATAATTGCCTGTCCGTTTTTGTTGGCAAAAATAGCTACTACATCCTTACTTATAGCAGCAAATCCAATCACTTTAAAATCTATTTCCCTTTCACTGAACAACGCACCTGAAACAGCATAGCTTGAAGTTAAAACGTGTTTCGTATCATTTCTCTTTGCATTATCCATTAAAATATAATCATTGAATCTAAATATCTTCTTTGGAATCCTGTTGAGATCTGGTGGACTTACAACCTGAGGCACTCCTGCTGAATTAAACTCAACAAATGTCCCATTGCCCACACCAGCATATAGTTTGGAGTAATCTGAATACAATACAGGTAATTCAGGGTATGGAGCAGGTGGGGTATACTGCCATTCAATATTGAAATTCTTTAATCTATAAGAATACAAAGTGGATGGAGATGGTGTTGAAAACAACAATTGTTGCCAGTACGAACTTAAGGTGGATGTTGAATAAGCATAATTTAAGTTCTTCACTACTTTGAGATCATTTAATGAATCAAGATGAGAAACAATTGTCTTTAAAGTATTTTGCTGAGATATCACAAGTAAGCCTCTGTATCTTTTAGGTATAGCTATAATATTTATTATAACAGAAGCTATGCCCATCTGCTTACCATCACTTGCCTTAACAACAACTTTATAATCCCCTCCGGCAACTCCTGACTCACTGATAATTAAAGCCGCTGTCTCAGTAAAACTTGCTTCACCAGGATTTGTTGACACGGCTTCACCTACCTGAATACCTCTTTCATCAATTATGGACATTACAAGTGAACTGATGAGGTTCTTACCACTCACTGTTGCCGTGACTATCACAGTATCAAAAACGGAATATATGCTTCCTTGCAAAGGTGAGGAAATAGAAATTGACGGGACATTCACGTCTTCACTTTCATCTTTTTTGCACGAATTAAATATAATAGCAAACATGAAAAGCACTATTAAAAATGGTGTCAAATTTTTCATTTTGGTTAAATTTTGTTTATAAACATACATAAAATTCATGGATAAATAGAAGTGAATGGATTTGCAAGCTACAAATAACAGGCATCCGGCATCCGGCATCCGGTATCCAGCATCAGGCATCCGGCATCATATTTTTTACTAACTTAGTCATTCACAATCAAACACAAACTTATGATCTACGACATTTCCATCGAAAAGATATTATTCCTTGATATAGAGACAGTTCCGAATTGGCCTGAGTATAATGTTATGCCGGAGAAATTGAAATTGCTGTGGAATAAAAAAGCCGAGTATTTAAAAAGAGATGATGATGATACTCCTGAAACCTTGTTCGACAGAGCAGGAATCTACGCTGAATTTGGGAAAATTATCTGTGTTTCATCAGGATTTATGTCGCAAGGGAAATTCAGGATTAAATCATTTTATGGTGAAGATGAATATGCTCTCCTGAAGGATTTCGCCTATATGCTTGACACATATTACAATAAACCTGACGCCCTTCTTTGTGCTCATAATGGCAAGGAGTTCGATTTCCCGTATTTATCGCGGAAAATGCTCATAAATGGCATTAAATTACCTGGACCACTAAATATTGCAGGAAAGAAACCCTGGGAAATTGCTCATATAGATACCATGGAATTATGGAAGTTCGGAGATTTCAAGAACTATACTTCTCTCGATCTGTTAACAACCGTGTTTGGAATCCCAACCCCAAAGGATGATATCGATGGATCAGACATAAAAAAAGTATTCTGGGAGGACAATGATCTTAAACGCATTGTTACTTACTGTCAAAAAGATGTTTTGGCTATCGCACAGCTTTTCCTGAGATATCAAGGAAAAGAATTAATTAAGGATGATGATGTAATTTTAGTTGAGTAACAAAAGAACAACTAACAATTTACACTTTCAGTTGTTATCAATTTTGTAAAATATTTGTACAGGTTCGGATAATATTAAAAGATTTATTAACTTCAAGCATTGAATTTTAATTAAATGATAAAATAATGGATTTAAGCACAAACTATCTCGGATTAAAACTTAAGAGTCCTGTAATAATAGGAAGTTCAGGATTAACTGATACAGTCGAAAAAATCGCTGCACTTGAAAAATATGGTGCAGGCGCTGTCGTATTAAAATCAATTTTTGAAGAAGAGATCACATTGGAATATGAAAAGATTCTTGAAGAAGAAGCGTCAACCCGCTATAAAGATGATTACCTGGATTATTTCGATTATAAGATAAAGCAGGATAATCTTAACAAATATATTAACCTGATCGTTGAAACAAAGAAAAAAGTAGAAATACCTGTTATTGGAAGTATTAATTGCACTTCTTCTCATGAATGGACATACTTTGCCAGGCAAATTCAGAAAGCTGGTGCTGATGCCATTGAACTTAACATCTTTATTAATCCTGCAAAGCTGGACTTAACTCATGATAAGGTAATACAGACTTTCCTGGAGATTATTTCTAATTTGAAAAATGAAATTAAGATCCCTGTCTCCATTAAAATGAGTTGCTACTTTACCAACCTGGCTAATACCATTGAAACCATCTCCAGAACAGGCATTAAAGGAATAGTCTTATTCAACCGTTTTTACAGTCCTGATATAGACATAGATAATATGGAAATCACAGCCACCAATGTTCTCAGTAGTCCTGATGATCTCTCGCGATCACTTCGCTGGATAGGTATCATGGCTAACAGGGTAAAGTGTGATCTGGTTGGTTCAACCGGTATACATAATGGCAGTGCTGTAATCAAAGAATTACTTGCAGGAGCCAATGCAGTGCAAATAGTTTCTTCACTTTATGAGAACGGTCCTGAATATCTTGAAACAATACTTGAGGATGTAAAATCCTGGATGGAGAAAAAAGGCTATAAAAATATAGATGATTTCAGGGGAAAAATGAGCCAGGAAAAATATGTGAATCCTGCATTATACGTG
>CAZDWF010000077.1:0-17910 GCA_964508895.1 uncultured Bacteroidales bacterium | reverse complement strand
ATTTCATCCGGCTCAGATATTCCTGCCTCAAAAAGTGCCAGATCATATGAATCATCCATTTGCCATACAGAAAGGGGTACACCAATCTGAGAGTTGTAACTTTTAGGGCTTCTGATAATGTTTTTATCAGTATTAATAAGCTGAAATAACCATTCTTTTATTATTGTTTTACCATTACTTCCTGTAATACCAATAACAGGAAAGTCAAATTTCTTTCTATGATATGCTGATAAGGCCTGTAGAGCAGCTAATGAATTTTTAACCAGTATGAAATTCGCATTTTCATATTCGTTCAATTTTACAGGAATGCTTGAGGTAATAAAATGACGAATCCCTCTTTCATATAACTCATCAATATAAACATGCCCGTCATTTTGTTTTCCATGAATAGCAAAAAAGAGACAACCTTCCGGAGATATTAGTTTTCTGCTATCAATCAAAATATCTGTCACCTCATTAAATGATGTACTTTTTTTAATGAGTTCTCCTTTGACAATTTTGGTAATATCGTTGATGTTATATGATAATCCAGACATTACTTTGAATTAGAGTTTTCATTATCAACGACTTCATCTCCATCAGATGATAAAGGAAGGGGATCTTTATTCATCTCGTAATATAAATGCCTGTTCTTCAAAATGTCAAGAGCAAGATAAATAGCAGACCTCATTGAACCACATGATGCCTGGTTCTTGCCTGCCAGGTCATAAGCGGTTCCATGTGCAGGCGATGTTCTAATTATTGGCAATCCTGCAGTGAAATTCACTCCTTCGTCAAAAGCAAGGGTCTTAAAAGGTATCATGCCCTGATCATGATACATGGCCAGAATCCCATCAAACTGCTTGTATGTATCAGATCCAAAAAGTCCGTCAGCGGGATATGGTCCATAAACAAAAACTCCATTATCAAATAGTTTCTTAACAACAGGAATGATAATATTTTCTTCCTCTTCACCTAATAGTCCGTGTTCCCCTGCATGAGGGTTTAACCCCAGTACAGCAATTTTAGGTTTCTGTATATTAAAATCCTTGACAAGGCTATCATTCAGAATTTTGATCTTTTTCTCAAGTAAGTCAGCATTAAGAACATCATGAATTTCTTTCAATGCAACATGTCCTGTTAATACTCCTATTCTGAGATTCTTGCTTACCATCAGCATCAGATAATCTTCAACCCCAAATTTTGAAGCAAAATATTCAGTATGCCCAGGGAAGTGAAAATCCTCTGACTGAATATTCTCCTTATTTATCGGAGCTGTAACTACCGCATCTATATTATTTCTCTTTAGATCTTCCACAGCACACTCAAGGGCTTTAAAGGCAAGACTGCCGGCAATAGATGTCATCATGCCAAGCTCTATCTTCACATCTCCTTCATAACAATTGATAAGGTTTACCTTTTGCTCAAGAGCGTTTGACGCACTCTTAACATTATTAAAATTAAACTCATTAATATTAACGCTCTTTCTGTGATAGGAAGCCACTTTTGAATGACCGTAAACCACAGGAGTTAACAATTCCAGTATTCTCTGGTCTTTAAGTGCTTTAATAATTACCTCATATCCAATGCTATTCAGATCCCCATGAGTAATTCCAATTTTGAAACCACTTTCTTTCTCAGCAATTTTCACATTTTCCTTTTCCATGTAATTTTATTTTTATGCCCGCAAAGATAATACTATTTAAGCATTGGTCTTTCTTTTAAAGAAATCGTATAATAGCCTAACTCCTGTACCTGTGCCACCAGCAGAACGGTAAAAATCTTTCTTTTCTAACAGAGAAGTTCCAGCTATATCGAGATGAATAAAAGGATAATCGGTAAACCTTGCCAGGAATTTCCCTGCTGTGATCATTCCGGCTTCCGCACCACCAATGTTTTTAATATCAGCAATACCAGATTTGATCAACTCATCATATTCCTCCCAGAACGGAAATTCAGCGATTCTTTCATAAACATATTCTCCACTTTCTTTTAATTTATTCATCTCTTTTCCTGCATCCTTTTCCATAGCCACTATACCATATTTCCCTATTGCCCTTGCAGCAGCACCTGTTAGTGTTGCAGAATCTATTACCAGTTCAGGATCATATTTTTTCGCATAACTCAGTGCGTCAGCCAGGATAAGCCTTCCTTCGGCATCAGTATTAATTACTTCCACTGTAAGCCCGCTGTACATTTTAATCACATCTCCTGAAACATAAGCATTTCCATCTAAACGATTATCCGTTGCAGGAATTAACGCTATAATTGAAACAGGAATTTTATTCCGGGCAATTGCATAAATCACTGACGCCATCATTGCGGCTCCCGACATATCACTTTTCATGCCTTCCATGTAGTTGCCGGTTTTGATATTCATCCCACCTGTATCGTATACTATTCCTTTGCCAACAAGAACAAATGCTTTGGTGTTTATTGCATTTTCAGGGGACCATTCAAGAATGGTAAAAGTCGGGGGATCTATGCTGCCTTTATTCACTGCAAGCAAACCACCCATTTTGAGGGATTCTATTTTTTTCTTGTTGAAAATATCTACTTTGACCCCCACCGTTTCAGCAAGCTCTCTGATATCTTCAGCCAGCTTCACAGAGTTTAAATAAGAGTTTGGTTCGTTGATGAGGTCTCTGGAGAAAAACACAGCTTTAATAATTGCTTTAAGCTCTTCAACAAGCTCATTGTTTATTGTTTTTGAAACCACACCAAGATTAATCTCTGCTAAGCGATCCTTATCCTCTTCTGTTTTATATTTTATAAACTCATACCCTCCAAGCAGAAACCCTTCAATATAAGCAAGGGAGTAATCAGGGTTATCATAGGTGTCATGAAGCTGGATATTGGAAAGTTTTAACTTCTTTATTTCAGAACAGAAAATATCACCAGCCCTTCTGAATTCTTCAAGATAACGAAATTGATTATCCTGCTTTTTTATAAAATGAATAAAAATATAATACTTGTATTTATTAATAATTAATAATGAAGTTTTATCTTCCTTAATACTATCTTCTATATAATTGATCTCATCATTTGTCAGTGAAATGCTATCCAGGTCTTTTTTGTCGCTTACAAGATATATGACGGAATACCCTTCAGGAATACTGGCGGCAGAATCAATTTTAATATTTGTTTTCATAAATAGATGTATTATTCTTCAGATTTACAAAGGAAAGTATAAATATATTAATATTCCTGAAGACTAATGATCAGGCAGGTAACACATTTAGTATACCATTAGTAATAAGCTTACTTCCTCCAGAATTATCTTTAATAAATGTCTTACATATCTCTGAGCAGTAAGCATAATAATCATTGTCGCTTATTAGCTTTTCGTAGTGCTGTATAAATTCACTTTCAGACTTTACCACAAAAGCTCCACCTTTATGTGCAAGTGTGGCGGCTTCCCAGAATTTCTCATTTTTCGGACCAAAAAACACCGGGCATCCAAAAGCAACAGCTTCCAGTATATTATGTAAGCCCGAGCCAAATGCACCTCCAATAAATGCCAGATAAGAATATCTGTATATTCTTGCCAGCAATCCGATGGAATCGATAATCAGGATATGTTCATTATTTAGCTGAGCTTTTTCTAATTGGCTGTATCTTATTGTTGGCTTATCAATTTTCTTCTCAATAGATGTAATACGATTTTCACTCACATCATGAGGCGCAATAATCAATTTTATCTCATCGCTATTCTCCACACAGGTTTTCAGGTAAACTTCCTCGTCCGGATGCCATGAGCTGCCAGCTACAAATACACGGGAACTGCCCGCGAACTCCTTGATCAATGGCAATTCCTCTGCCCTGGACACAGTTTCTAAAACCCTGTCGAATCTTGTATCTCCGCTAATGCTAACATTATTAATCTCTATGCTTTCAAGTAATTGCTTTGAATCTTTGGTTTGTGTATAAATCCAGCTAAATATATTTAAATGTTTCCTGAACCAGGCCCCATACCATTTGAAAAAATGCTGTTCATTCCTGAAAACAGCACTAATTGAGAAAACAGGAATACTTTTCTTTTTCAATTCGTTTATATAATTAAACCAGAATTCATATTTAATAAATACAGCAGCTGTTGGTTTAATGATTTCAATAAATTTCCTTGCATTTTTTGGAGTATCTGCCGGCAAATAATAAACATAATCAGCAAGTGTATAATTTCTTTGTACTTCAAAACCGGATGGGGAGAAGAAAGTTATCAATATTTTATACTCAGGATGCTCATTTTTGATCATTTCGATCACAGGCCTGCCCATTTCAAACTCACCCAATGAGGCACAATGGAACCAGATAAGTTTGTTTGAATTATCCCCGGCATAAGCATTTAGCTTTCTGAGAATCCCTTTTCTTCCATTGATCCATTTCCTGGCCTTTCCATTAAAAAATGACGCCAGAAATATCAACAGGGTATAACAATAAATAGAAAGTGTATAAAGGAACCTCATCGAAATATTTTCTAATAATAATAGAATTCTTTAGGAGTTCTTCTGTAAATTGGAATGATCCAACCTACTTTAAAGCCATTAAGGGTTTCAAACCTTGAACCTTCATCTTTCAGGCCTGTATCAAAATTTAAATCTCGCTTGTTTTTAGTCCATGCTTCAACAAACTCCCATCCAATATAAAAATTAAGAATTCTTGAATCACCCATATATAGATATCCAATAAACTGATCTAATGAAAATCCACTTGTAAGTCTGTCATATCCTAAGCCATAATCACCTTCAAAACCCGGAACTATCTTTTCTTCTTCAACACGTATTCTTATCCAGTGCTGCAAATATCCTGCTCCGAATCTTATCATGATACCGGAATTTGGATTAGGTGATAAAACAGGGATTACTTTTCCAATAAACCCATTGATCCTGATACCCCTTCCTCTTAAAAAGAAACTAGCATAAGTACCATCCAGTGTGATGATATTTCCATCCTCTGTTAAAAAATTATCCAGTATCTCCAGTTCATCCTTAACCCTGGCTCCCCAATAATGATTATACTCAACACCAAAAAGCCAGTTCGACTTCAGCTTAATCTGAAAGCCTGGTCCAACAACAGAGAAATTTCCAAATCCCTCTTTCAGATCACCCCCCGGTAGCTGGTACCCATAAAAGCCATAAACCATCGGAGCGAATATAGCTGAATCTTTAACACTAATTTGGGCAGTAAGTGTGCTGGTAGAAAAAATAAATAAGAATATGTAAAGAAATTTCTTCATATCAGTTTATATATAGAACGCAAAGATAAATAAATAGTATTTAGCTTTTAGCCTTTGGCTTTTTGTTTCTTTCCCTTCACAGTATATCCCATTAAGGCGGAACGTGACACATTACGCGTTACGCGTTACGATTTAGGAACTAAAAGCTAAAAAAAAACTTTATTAAGAAGTAAATATATCTATTTTTGCAGCTCAAATTTGTATAACAATAATATCCGACCTATGAAGCCAATACAAATGGTTGACCTTAAGAGTCAGTATGAAAAGATAAAAGAAGAAGTGGATGCTGAAATCCAGAATGTGATTGATTCATGTATGTTCATTAATGGTCCTGCAGTCCATAAATTCAGGGAGAACCTGGAAAATTATCTGGGTGCCAAACATGTTATCCCATGTGCCAACGGAACAGATGCTCTTATGGTATCCATGATGGCATTGGGATTAAAACCTGGTGATGAAGTGATCACCGCTTCATTTACTTTTATTGCTACGGCTGAAGTAATTGCAGTGCTGGGGCTTACACCTATTCTTGTGGAGGTTGAAAAAGACACTTTTAATCTCGATCCAAAAGCAGTTGAAGCTGCAATAACTGAAAAAACAAAAGCTATTGTTCCTGTTCATTTATTTGGTCAGTGTGCAGACATGGAAAAGATCATGGAAATTGCCAGGAAACATGATCTTTATGTGATTGAAGATACATGCCAGGCAATAGGTGCTGATTATACTTTCAGTGATGGTACCGTTAAAAAGGCAGGTGCTATTGGTGAAATAGGTTGTACATCATTCTTTCCTTCAAAAAACCTTGGTTGCTATGGTGATGGGGGTGCAATATTTACTAACGACGACAAATTAGCTGAAGATATCAGGGCAATCGTTAATCATGGTATGAAAGTCAGATACTATCATGATATGATCGGTGTTAACTCACGCCTCGATAGTATTCAGGCGGCCATCCTGGATATTAAACTCAAGCAGCTCGACGAATATGCAAAAGAAAGAAACAGAGCTGCCGATCATTATGATAATGCTTTTAAAGATCATCCACAACTGACAATTCCTGCAAGAAATAAGAATTCAACTCACGTATTTCACCAATATACATTGCTAACTGAAGGTGTTGACAGGGCTGAATTACAAGCATTTCTAAATGAAAGAGGAATTCCTGCAATGATATATTATCCTGTACCATTACATCTTCAGAAAGCATATCTGAGCGACAGATATAAAGCAGGAGACCTGCCTGTAACAGAAGAACTTTCAGAGAAAGTTATTTCATTGCCAATGAATACTGAATTAGATAAAGAGCAACTTGAACATATCACAAGTTCTGTGCTTGAATATCTGAAAAAATAGATACCTTAGCAGGTAAATATTACTTTTAGTTTATGAAGATTTTAGTAACAGGCGGAACTGGCTATATAGGTTCACATACTGTGGTTGAATTGCAACAGAAGGGGTTTGATGTGGTCATTATCGACAACCTCTGCAATTCAGAAAAAAGTGTTGTTGACAATATCGCCAGGATCACAGGAAAAAAACCGGTATTTGAGCAAATTGACCTTACAGATCGTAAAGCTACTTTCGATTGTATCGAACGTCATAAGGATATAAAAGGTGTTATTCATTTTGCAGCTTTGAAAGCAGTTGGTGAATCAGTGGAAAAACCACTTGATTATTACTATAATAATATTTTCTCCCTGATAAACCTTCTGCAGGCATTGAGAGAAAACAAGCTAAACAACTTTGTATTCTCATCATCATGTACTGTATATGGTCAGCCGGATCATCTTCCTGTGGATGAGAATGCTCCACGAAAACAGGCTGAATCACCCTATGGAAATACAAAAAAAATAGCTGAGGATATTATTGAAGACACTGTTAAATCAACAGGATTACATGCTATCTCTCTGAGATATTTTAATCCGGTAGGTGCTCATGAAACAGCTCTAATAGGAGAGTTGCCAATTGGAATACCTAATAATCTGATTCCTTATATCACCCAAACAGCTATTGGGATTCGTGAATTTCTGGGAGTATTTGGAAATGATTATAATACCCCTGACGGAACACCGATAAGAGATTATATTCATGTTGTAGACCTTGCAAAAGCCCATGTGGTTGCAATTAACAGATTGCTTAAAGAAACAAATAAAAAGCCTTACGAAGTATTTAACCTGGGTACGGGCACCGGTTTAACTGTTATGGAAGTAATAAAAGCATTTGAAAGAGCCAGTGAACAAAAGCTCAATTATAAAATTATGAATAGAAGAGCAGGAGATATTGTGAAGGTATGGGCTGATACAAATTTTGCCAATGAGGAACTGGGCTGGAAAGCAGAAAAAGACATAGATGATATGATGAGGTCTGCATGGAACTGGGAACTTGCACTTAAAAACAGATAATATATATAAATAATACAAATTATTTCAGATGAAAAAGATTCTTATCACCGGAGGTGCTGGATTCATTGGTTGTCATGTTGTTAAACATTTTGTAAATAAATATCCTGATTATCACATTTACAATCTCGATAATCTTACTTATGCCGGCAATCTTGAAAATCTGAAAGATGTTGAAAATAAAGCAAACTATACTTTTATCAAGGCCGACATTGTAGATGATAATAAAATTACTAGCCTGTTTGAAGAATATAAGTTCGATGGTGTAATTCATCTTGCAGCAGAGTCTCATGTCGACAGGTCAATAAGTAATCCTACAGAATTTATCTTCACAAACATTGTTGGAACAGTTAACCTGCTTAATGCAGCAAAGAATATCTGGAAAAACAACACTGAAAACAAGAAATTTTACCATATTTCAACAGATGAAGTTTATGGTTCATTAGGTGATACAGGTTCTTTTGTTGAAGATACACCATACGATCCCCATAGTCCTTATTCAGCCTCTAAAGCCAGTTCCGATCATTTTGTAAGAGCATATTGTCATACTTATGATTTTCCTGCAGTAATATCGAACTGTTCAAATAATTACGGGCCTTTCCAATTTCCTGAAAAGCTGATACCTTTGTTTATCAACAACATACGAAACAATAAAGTCCTTCCGGTATATGGCAAGGGTGAAAATGTCAGGGATTGGTTATGGGTTGGAGATCATGCGGCTGCTATAGATCTTATTTTTCATAAGGGAAAAACAGGAGAAACATATAATATCGGTGGCAACAATGAATGGAAAAATATAGACCTGGTAGAACTGCTGTGCAGGATTATGGACAAAAAACTTAATCGTTACGAGGGTGATTCAAAACAACTTATCATGCATGTAAAAGACAGGGCAGGTCACGACCTCAGGTATGCAATTGACTCATCCAAACTTCAAAACGAATTAGGTTGGAAGCCTTTGCTGCAATTTGAAGAGGGATTGGAAATGACAGTAGATTGGTATCTTTCCAATAATAAATGGCTTGATAATGTAACTTCAGGTGAATACCTGAGATACTATGAGCAACAGTACAATAAAAGGTAGTTGATTTAAGATTCTAATTCTGCACTATAAGCGATCGCATCCCTTTTCACTTTTTTTACAAGACCCTGAAGTACCGCACCAGGGCCAACTTCAATAAATTCGTTAGCTCCATCAGCTATCATATTCTTTGCAGTCTGAGTCCATCTTACAGGTGATGTAAGTTGAGCAATAAGATTCTTTTTAATGATCTCAGGATCAGTAACAGACTGCCCAGTAACATTCTGATAGATAGAACAAATTCCTTTATTGAACTTTGTGGATTTTATGGCTTCTGCCAATTCTTCACCGGCAGGTTCCATCAAAGGGCTATGAAATGCACCTCCCACTTTTAGAGGAATTACTCTTTTTGCACCGGCTTCAGTAAGTTTTCCCATAGCCAGTTCAATGCCTTTTATAGATCCGGAAATAACAAGTTGCCCGGGGCTATTATAATTAGCAGGAACAACAATTTCATCAATATTTTTCAGGATCTCTTCCACATCTGCATCTTCCATTCCTATAACAGCAGCCATTGTTGAAGGTTCTATTTCGCATGCTTTCTGCATTGCCTGTGCTCTTTTAGATACTAGTTTTAGTCCATCCTCAAAAGATAAAACTTTGTTCGCAACAAGTGCGGAAAACTCACCTAAAGAATGACCAGCAACCATATCTGGCTGGAATTTATCACCAAGAACCCTGGAAAATATAACTGAATGAAGGAAAATTGCAGGCTGAGTAACTTTCGTTTGCCTTAATTCATCTTCTGTTCCTTCAAACATAATATCAGTAATATTGAATTTCAATATACTGTTAGCCTTCTCAAACATTTCCCTGGCAGCAGCTGATGAATCAAACAAATCTTTGCCCATTCCTATAAACTGAGCCCCTTGCCCAGGAAAAACATATGCCCTCATAATTATAAAATTTGGTTAAACCTTCTTATCTTCTGTTTCCTAAAAAGCGCAGCAAAAATAGGAATAAATTTATAAAGTCAAGGTATAAACTTAAAGCTCCTATTATAACAAGCTTTTTTGTTGATTCTGCGCCATATGTTACACCACTTCCAATTCTTTTTAATCGCTGTACATCATAAGCAGTCAATCCTGTAAAAACCAATACGCCTATAAAGCTAATCACATAGTCAAAAGTTGCACTGTTCAGGAAAAAATTAACTACCATGGCAATGACCAAGCCAATCAGACCCATCATCATAATGGATCCGAATTTTGTCAGATCCGTTTTAGTAGTATACCCTGTAAATGCCATGATCCCAAACATCCCTGATGCAACCAAAAAGGTTTTCCACACAGATGCTGCTGTGTAAATCAGCAGGATAAAGCTCAAACTCATTCCCATCAAAATAGAAAAAGCTATAAACAATAATGTAAGGCTCATGGCTGAAAGAGTGTTAAACCTGAACGACATCAGCAAAACAAATCCTAATGGGGCAAGGGTTACTATCCAGCCCAGCATTGACATTCGTCCTGTTTCTTGATTAATAAGAGAGCCCATTAATTGTGGACTACTGGCAAACAAATATGCAGTCAAAGCTGTAACCAACATTGCTACAAACATCCAGGTAAACACATTGGCCATGAAAATGCGCAACATGCTCACACTTTCAACATTCTGAAGCTGACCAACAAAATTCTTTTCCTTATTGCCCAAATAATTATTCATTTCTTAATTTTTATGATTGGAGATAATAAGTCGGTAAACAGATAAACAAATAAATCTAATGAAGGTTCGATCCTATCAGATGTATAAATTCTGCCCTGGTCTCTTCCCTTTTAAATGCTCCGGTAAAATCAGAGGTGGTAGTAACTGAGTTTTGCTTTTGAACACCCCTCATCACCATACATAAATGCTTTGCCTCAATAACAACAGCAACACCAAGGGGATTCAATGTATTTTGTATTGCATTCTTAATCTGTGTAGTAAGTCTTTCCTGAACCTGAAGCCTTCTCGCATAAGCTTCAACAACTCTTGCTATTTTACTCAGTCCTGTAATATATCCATCAGGAATATAGGCCACATGTGCTTTCCCAATGAACGGGATCATATGATGTTCGCATAATGAAAATATTTCAATATCTTTAACAATGACCATTTCCCTGTAATCTTCCTTAAATTTAGCTGAGGATATGATCTCCACAGGATCAATATCATAGCCATGAGTCAGGAACTGTAAAGATTTACCCACCCTGTATGGAGTCTTCAACAATCCTTCTCTTTCAGGATCCTCCCCTATCAATTTCAATATTTCCTGATAATGATATTCAAATTTCTTTAATTTCTCTGGCTCATATCTTTCTATGCGTTCATAATCCAGAAAACCATTTTCACCATTATATTCCTCACTCATCTTTTTTCTTTTTTGCAAAGATATTGAATCTTGTGCCAAACCATAACCTAATTTGAAATAAATCCATATTGAAATTTGCAGTTCCTACAGCCATAGGATCAGACTGAAATCCTGTAACGCCACTTATTCCGCAATACCATTTATCAGAATTGTATCCAAATGCCACCTGGCCAAACCATAACACAGACCATTCAGATCCCTTATAATGATCTTTAGGTGAATGATAATTGCTATGCACATAATAAATACCTGGAAGCAAAGAAGCATTTATATAGAAATATTTCGCAAAAACGAGTGTATAAGAATATCCTGCGTAAATACCCGTAGTTGAAAACCTTCCATTTTCTATATTTAGTTCATCATTAAGATTCTCCCTGGCCATGTAATTTGAAGGCACTAATCCTGAATCTGCTAAGATTTCTAAGTAAATGAAAGCAGGACCAAAGATCAGGGATCCTGAGCTTTTCTTCTGCCTCATATTTTGCAAATAAGCTGCTTTCAGTGAATGCTTTTTATAATTTAGCACATAGTACAATGAGGCACTGAAAGAATGAATCGACATATCAGGTCGCCGAGGGTAATTCATACCTTTTTCCCAGGAATCTATAATTGAAGTTGGATTAGAAATGTAGAACGACTTGTACTTCTGGTAAACAATCTCTGCAACAATTGCATTTGAATATGCATTCACCCTGAGATCAAGGATGTATGACCTGCCTCTTTCCTCTTCTCTTTTCCCGGCAAATAAGGGAGTTTCAACAGACAAACCTACACCAAACCATTTGTAAAATCCTGCAACACCTATCCTTGAATGAGTATTAGGTCTGTAACGGATCTCCGGTGCAATCTGTTCCGGGTTTATGGAAAAAGAAATGCTTTCCCTCAATAGATATAAACGAGCGGTGAGCTTCTTACTGAGATCAACAATATAAGTAGAGTCCACTTTTGATGGAAGGAAAGTAAACTGGCTTTGCAATGTAAAAGGAAATAGCAGTATAAATGCTGCTAGAAAAAACTTAAAGCATCTTATTTTATTCTTCTTTAGATTCACTGATACTCCTGGCATAATTAAGTATAGAAATTACTTCAAATGTAGTAAAGAGTATGTACAAACAAAAATAAGTAATAATAAAACTGATAGCATCTTCAGATCTGATCAGCGCATAAACAACCATTAAAATAAGAATAAAGAAAAGCTTTAAGAATGTTGTAAGCATAAACAGGTTTACAAACCTTGCAGGTCTCTTATTAACCGCTTTCTGCAGTATATTATGTACAATAAGTGTTAGCGCAAAATAAAATGCAAGAAGGAATGGGTAAGTTGGAGTATAATAATGAATGGGAATCAGAAAAAAAATTATAAAGCCAGCGAAGCCTGTTATAAGAGTGAATATCAGTAGTCGTTTCAGAAATGTCAAAAAAGGTGATTTCATTTCTTATTGGGTTTAATAAAGTCTTTAATTGAATAATAGATGGCTAGGACCACTGCCAGTATGGTTAAGACAAGAGTGAAGACAGGAAAATTTAGTTCCAGGTACTGATCAAGTTTATACCCGCCAAAAGCACCAGCGCCAATAATAACTATCATCTGAAACCCAATGCTGGAGTATTTTGCATAATTCTTAAGAAGCTTTTTCTTTTGTTGATCCATGTTTGCTTGGTGCATTAATATTCGTGCTTGTGTCTTCCATATTACAGCTTCCTGAAAACTTGGCACCAGGTTCAATAGCAAGTTTCTTAGTTATTATCTCACCTTCAAATTTTGATGATGATTTAAGTTCAAGTAAATCATTAGCTCTGATTTTAGCTTTAACAATTCCTGAAATGACAGCATTCATGCAAATTATTTCACCTTCTACCTTTCCTGATTCACCAACAACAATTTTACCTTTAGATTCAATCGAACCATTTAATGCTCCGTCAATCCTGAAATCTCCATTAGACTTTATATCACCTTTAATTGTAGTACCTGAACCAATCTGGTTTATGGTTTGAGATTCTGGCAGATTATTCTTTATCATGGCTTGAGTTAATTTTTCTTAAACAAATATAATTATTAAAATTACTTTCCGGTTTTATAGTATTTCTTAAAGAATTTGGAATACAGATCCATGTTCTTATCATTATAAAATATCGGATAATTATCCGAAGATATAACATATTGCTCATAATTACCAGGTGAAAGGTCAGAAAAAACATATCTGTTCCTGCCAATAGCATTAAAATAATTCAATGCTTTCTGTGCATCATCAAAATTACCAACTGTAATTAAATAATAATTTCTGTCAAGCAACACGCTATTTATAACAAGATCTTTTAACCTGAAATACTTTTTATTAAAGTCGGATATCTTAACCTTTATAGGGTTCAGCTTTACAGCCTGCTTTTTCACTAGCATCATGTATAAGTGAGTAGCTTTGGGGTCATAATTATAAGGGAACTTCATAAGAGTATCCGCTGCCTGAACAGGTTGAATAGTTGTTTCATCAGCAAATTCAGGATTATCTTTTACAATATAATTCAGGATATCCAGAGCAGTAGGTTTTACTTCACTATCAGGGTATTCCTTAATAATACGCTTTAATTCTACAACAAGCGAATCAAGTATATCAACCTTACCTATCGAAAGTGCCTTCAGTAATTGAAATTTAGGGATCAGGCTTGCTGTATCACTGTATTTAATTTGGGCAAGATCTGCATTATCAATTACATCAAAATACCTTTCATTCAAATAATCATCGTAGGTTTCAGAATAAAATATTGCCAGTTCACTTTCTTTTTCCTTCAGTTGTTTAAAGTAATCTGGATCTTCAATGATCTTAGCATAATCACTATCAGGATAATTATTGAAGATTAGCGTTTTATAATATTCTGCCCTTTCCTGATTATTTACTTCCAGGTTCAAACGATATAACTGATAATATACTTTGAGAGTAAATGTTGTTTCAGGAAATCTTGTTAACATTTCTTCAAAGGAGCTAATAGCTTTTGCAGGATTCCTTAATCCTTCATTGTATATTAATCCCAGATTATAATATGCTCTTATAATTTTCTGATTAGATAACTCAATCTTTTCTTCACTTAAAGGAAGGTCTTTTAAATAATACTCTCTGTTATGAGGATCCGTTACCAATTGCCTGGTACTATCACTTATAGTAGTATCCACTGAAACCTGTTCAATCTCATCAGGCTCAAAAGAAATAATTTGCTTATCACGTAATCTCCACAGGTCTTCCAGCTTTCTTCTTCCCCATTGCTGAATAAATTGTGTATAACCCTGGCTTAATGCACCGGGATTATAAAAATACCACTTGCCATCACCGCCAGTACCAAATCCTGGTTGAAAACCTGTTTGCGCTCCAAAAGCGGCATTCTGGGCAGCCAGTTCTTCCTGCTCAGCCCTCAACCGTTCCTGTTCTTCTAAGTCTTCAATAATTTTATCAATTAAATCATTTCTTTCTTCCTCAGGCATTTTTGCAACATTTTGAATGCTATCTTCATAATGAATGGTGTTCAGATTAGATACCAGATCTGAGAGTTTTTCAGTCTTAAGTTTTATGAATTTATAATTGGGATAATACTCCGGAAGAAATTGTATAGCTGTATCATAATATGCCTGTGCATTTTCATAATTTGGAATTGCAAAATAAATATCTGCAAGCTTTAATGATGAAGTTGCTTTTTGATAATTATTTGCCATACTGGTTTTCACTGATAATCTCAAATATTTTATTCCAAGTGTATCGTTATTATCTCTGAGAGCAATCTCTGCTAATGCATAATAGATCTGGTCCTGATAATCTTTATTCTTTTCATCCCTTAACATCTTATTCAGGATCTTAATGATATCTTCCTTATCAAACTCACCCCCACTTTGATACGACATTGCAAGATTGATCTTAGCCTGAAATGCCATATCATATTTCGGGTTTCTTCTTATAACCTTAAGATACAAATTAGAAGCTTCTGCCAGATCTTCTTCACTTTGGAGAATCTGAGCAAGTATAAAATAAACCCTGGTCTTTAATTGCTTCTTCTGAGGCAAATCCAATGCGGCATACAAGTATTCAACCGCATCAAAGTATTTCTCCTGCTTTATATAATAATTGGCATAGATAAGAGAGAGTTCTTTTTCAATACTAACAGTAACTTTACCATCGTATGCATCCTTTTGAATAAGGTTTAATACGGGTTCTGCTTTTTCAAATTCCTCAAGTTCAATATAGGTTTTGGCAAGCCATAACATTGCATCGTATTTGATGTCATTTTCATCAAAATTCCTCATTACAAAATTGAATGATCTTCTGGCACTGTAATAATCCTGCTT
Organism: uncultured Bacteroidales bacterium; assembly: GCA_964508895.1. GTDB lineage: Bacteria > Bacteroidota > Bacteroidia > Bacteroidales > B18-G4 > M55B132. The sequence continues at coordinate 2,541 of CAZDWF010000077.1, read as the reverse complement.
GTAGAAATATGATTTTCCGATTAGCAAATAAGCATCATCAATCCACTTCACATATTCTTTCCCTCCGAATACCATTGAATGCTTGAGTATAGTCTTGGATCCCTTTTCAATAGCCCTGTCGAGTAATGGGGTAACACTCTGTGCATCTGCCTGTGTTCCGGTAATATATACCGGAAGAATTACATTAAAGTTGTCAACAACTATCTTATCAAGTTCATCCTCAGCTTCAAGTAATGCCTCTTTACCATTCCAGTATACATTATAATGGGCAGTAAGATTATGATAAGCCCTTCTGGAAAAAGTATTTTTCTTTGTAGAGCATGCAATTACAATAAACACTGTCAATAAAAGCAGTGCAGGAAATATCCTGATATTTATGAATTTCTTTGGCACCAATCTGAAAAATAATGTGCTTTTATAACTTATTATTCAGGAAATTATTATCCTGATATGCTTGATAGCTGCAAATATAATTAATTTGAGTGCCTTCCCAATTAATTATAAACAAAAGTTAATGATATAGCAGTAGAAAATTCCGATATTTGCAAATCATAATCAGGATAGTCTACAGGAATAATGGCCAAATCACAAAAAAAGAATAAGAGTCAGAAAAAGCAATGGTATTACAGACTAAGAGATAAGTATCGCCTTGTGATCATGAAAGAAGATAGCTATGAGGAGAAAATCTCATTCAGGCTGTCCCGGCTAAATGTATTTGTGGCAATAACTACTACTTCCATTATTCTCATTATCCTGACTATTTTCATTATTGCCTTTACCCCGTTAAGAGAATATATTCCAGGATATATGGACCCAAGCATTCCCGTGAAATTATATAACCTGCAACGAAAAGCTGATTCCCTGGAAAAAAATCTTGCTTCAAAAGATCTGTATATCAATAATATAAGGAATATAATTGAGGGAAGAGAAATAACTGAAACCTCATCTGATAATCAATATGAAGATATAAACTATGATACCATAAAAATCCAGCCATCTAAAGAAGATTCAATTTTAAGGGCTGAATATGAAAAGCAATCAAAATTCAATCTGTTTATTTCCGATTTCTCTAACAAAGATTATATTGATGAAAATATCCAAAATGAACTTTTATTGTTTCCTCCGGTTTCTGGTTTTATTACAAATCATTTTAATCTGGCTCAGGGGCATTATGGTATTGATATTGTAGCAGAGAAAGGGGATGCAATTAAATCCATACTAGATGGAACAGTTGTTTTTTCAGAATGGACTCTCGAAACAGGATATACTATTTGTGTTCAGCACCAGAATAATATCCTTTCTGTCTATAAACACAATTCTTCATTGCTGAAAAAACAGGGGAGTAATGTTACTGCAGGGGAACCCATAGCAATAATAGGAAGCTCAGGTGAACTGACAACCGGTCCCCACCTGCACTTTGAAATCTGGTATAACGGCACTCCGGTCAATCCTGAAGATTATATATCATATTAAGCATGGATGAAAAGAAACAAAATATCGCTGTTCTGGGATCAACAGGGTCAATTGGGAAACAAGCCCTCGCAATTATTGATACCTATTCAGATTTGCTTCAGGTTGAACTATTAACTGCCAACAATAATGCAGAAGAATTAATTCAACAGGCCATAAAGTTTAAACCCAATACTGTTGTTATTGGAAATAAAGAACATTACCATCAGCTCAACAATGCACTTTCTAGTCATGATATTAAAGTGTTTGCAGGAGAAGACGCTTTACATCAATCTATTGAAAATGAAACAATTGACTTGGTTCTGAATTCGCTGGTAGGATTTTCAGGATTTCTACCTACCATTAATGCTGTTAAAGCAGGAAAGAAGATTGCATTGGCCAATAAAGAATCTCTTGTCGTTGGAGGAGAACTTATTAATGAACTGATAAAATCATCAAAATCAAATATAATCCCGGTCGATTCTGAACACTCTGCTATATTCCAGTGTTTGGTGGGCGAGCTGGGAAATGAAATTAACAAGATATATTTAACAGCATCGGGCGGACCATTCCTGGGATATACTACTGAACAACTTAAAGGAGTAACAAGAAGCCAGGCCCTTAATCATCCAAATTGGGAAATGGGAAACAAGATCACCATCGACTCAGCTACCCTGATGAACAAAGGCTTCGAAGTTATTGAAGCTAAATGGTTATTTGGATTGGAAGATGATCAAATAGAAGTTGTAATACACCCACAGTCAATTATTCACTCTTTTGTTAAATTTTATGACGGATCGTTGAAAGCACAACTTGGAGTGCCTGATATGATTATTCCCATTCAGTATGCATTCTTCTATCCTGAACGTAAACCAACAAATACAATTGATTTTGACTTCACAGAAAATACTGAATTAACATTTGCAAAGCCAGATATGAAAATTTTTCGTAATCTTGCACTTGCTTATGAATGCCTCAAAACCGGAGGCAATTTCCCCTGCGCCCTGAATGCTGCAAACGAAATAGCTGTCAGTGCTTTTCTGGAAGAAAGAATAAGCTTTTTACAAATGCCGGAAATCATTGAAAAATGTC
>CAZDWF010000076.1:0-18230 GCA_964508895.1 uncultured Bacteroidales bacterium | reverse complement strand
TATCAAGCATATAACGATAGTGTGTTATCGCATGAAAGAGAGCAGAAAATTCGGGAACTGGAAATTAAATATCAGACAGAGCTCAAAGAAAAAGAGAATGCATTATTACAGCAGGAACTGGAAAGTGAAATATTTGAAAAAGAAAGTGAAAAGGAAAAGACGCAAAGTATATTAATAGCCTGGATAGGAACTGTGATCATCCTTATCGGATTGGCAGCCATATTTATTTTATACCGGAAAAGTACTGTCCAGAAAAGAAACTTAAGGATTTCAGAAATAAAAAGGCTGGAAAATGAGAAAACGATATCGGAATTAAAGATCAAAACTGCTGCTATAGAAATTGAAGCGAGGCAAAACCTTCTTGTCCAGATAAATGAGTCCTTATTGATGCAATCACAATTATCTAATGGACTAATTGATGCATTAAAGAACCAGAGAAAGTTTGCAAGCAATGAAGGCAAGAGAGAGATTAGCATGGTGCTTTCAAAAGTTCATGAGCATCTGGTCGAAGATAGCTGGCGAATATTTGAACGTAATTTTCTGGCCCTGTACCCTGATTTTTTTGAGAAGCTTTTCCGGGACTATGATGATCTGACTCGTAATGAAATGAGAATTCTCGCCTTTATGAGTAAAAGGATGAAGGCCAAAGATATTTCCCTGATCACTTTCCAGAGCGAAAACAGCTTAAATGTAGCCAAAGGGAGGATACGGGCGAAATTAAATTTTTCCGCCAATAATGAAATCGAAGAATATTGTGCCGGTCTAATTTCAGGCGACCAGAAAGTAATGCTATAAGATCCCAAACATTCATAGTATAGAGTGTTTCCCTTCTTTTATTTATATTTTATTTTCGGCATACAATTACCTTATTATCTGATCATTAATTCAAATAGTACCGTTATTGTAATGCCCGGATAATCCTGATACCGTAAATGTAACCTCATTATGTAGGAATAGAGAGACTTTTTAGGGTAATTTCGTATCTAGATAGTTTAATATATAGTTTTTTGCTGAATTATAATAGAACAAACTTTTTGCATTACAAATATAGAAAACGACTTTATCTGCCCAATAAAGTTAAGACCAATAAATACAACAGTTTTATAATTGGAATCTTATAAACTTATCAAAATGAAAAAAACAATTTTACTATTATTTACAGTGATTTTATGCAGCTTTTCCACGGCCATATTTGCCCAGTTGAGCACACACTTTGTCACTACCTGGAAAACCGATAACACAGGATACTCTTCAAGTACTTCAATATTCCTTAAAGTAAATAGTTCATTAACTTATAATTATGATGTGGACTGGGACAATGACGGGACATTCGATGAGTTTGGAATAACAGGAAGTATAATCCATGACTTTGGTACTGCAGGAACTTATACTATACGTATTAAAGGAACTTTCCCAAGTATCTTATTTGGTAATGGACTAGACAAATTAAAAATACTTGAAGTGAACCAATGGGGTGATATTGCATGGTCTACAATGTTTAATTCTTACTCTGGTTGTTCTAATCTGGTAATTAATGCAACGGATGTACCCGATTTATCAGGTGTTACTAATCTGCATGGTATGTTTCAATATGCTTCAAATTTCAATTCAGATATTAGCAGTTGGGATGTAAGCACTATAACTGATATGTATGCGTTATTTCATGGTACTTCTTTCAACCAGGATATCAGTGGATGGAATGTGAGTAGTGTGACGAATATGGAGTACTTGTTTTACAATTCATCTTTCAATCAGGATATCAGTGGATGGGATGTGAGTAATGTAACAAATATGGCACGTATGTTCAGCAATAATGATTTCTTTAATCAGGATATCAGCTCTTGGGATGTGAGCAGTGTGACGAGGATGGATGGGATGTTTTATGAATCTCCTTTTAACCAGGATATCGATATCTGGGATGTAAGTAGTGTTACAGGTATGGGAACTATGTTTTCGGGTATTAGTGCAGTTTTCAATCAAAGCCTTAATAGTTGGAATGTAAGTAACGTAACTGATATGGGAGGCATGTTTCAATTTAACGACGTCTTTAATGGAAATATCAGCAATTGGAATGTAAGTAATGTCACTTTAATGAATCATATGTTTGCTGGATCAGTTTTCACCGGGGATATCAGCGGTTGGACTGTAAGCAGTGTGACAAATATGGGCAGTATGTTTGAATACTCATCTTTTAACAGTGATATCAGTAGCTGGGATGTGAGCAACGTAACGCATATGGATGACATGTTTCAATATTCACCTTTCAATCAGGATATCAGTAGCTGGGATGTGAGCAGCGTGACGGATATGGATGAAATGTTCAGGGGAAATTCGAATTTCAATCAAAATATTAGTGGTTGGGTTGTGAGTAGTGTAACAGATATGTCGTATATGTTTAGTGGTGCTTCAAGCTTCAATCAGAATATTAGTGGTTGGAACGTGGGGATTGTAACCAATATGTCTAATATGTTCAATAGTGCTTCTTCCTTTAATAATGATATCACTGGCTGGGATGTTAGCAGTGTTACAGATATGTCATATATGTTCTACGATATATCTACTTTTAACCAGGATTTAGGCGGCTGGGATGTAAGTGGTGTTTCAGATATGTCATATATGTTTTATAATCTATCTGGTTTTAACCAGGATATTGGTAGTTGGAATGTGAGTCTGGTGGAAGATATGAGTTATATGTTTTATGGAAATTCTTCATTCAATCAAAATATCGGAAACTGGGATATTAGTAATGTTTCTGATATGCAACATATGTTAGACAATTCAGGATTATCAAATGTCAATTATGATTACTTATTGATTGGCTGGAGATCTTTAACTGTCCAAACTTTTGTTACATTTGGTGCGGCAGGATTGTATTACTGTGCGGGTGAAAATGAACATGACTGGCTGGATTTTAACAGGGCTTGGACCATCACTGATGCTGGAATAGATTGTAACGTGACATGGGACGGATCTGAATCTACAGATTGGAATACAGGAGGCAACTGGGATGCGGATGCTGTACCCTTTTCAACATATTACAACCTATCCATACCGAATGTAACAAATGATCCAATTATAGGATCTTCGGATGATGCTACCAGCAATAATCTTATTATCAACAGCGGTGCCACCCTTAATGTTAACAGCGATGCCTCAGGTACCGGATCCCTGCTGGTTAACGGAAGCCTTACCAACTCCGGGACGGTTAACTTCCAACGCTATACTGACACTTATTCCCCCAACGGCAAATGGCATTACGTAAGCGCACCCCTTTCAGGACAAGGCCTCGATGCTACCTGGCTGGGAAATAACAGCATACAACAGTACAACACTACCTGGCAGTTCTACCGTTGGGATGAACCTACCAATTACTGGATCGCATTTGGTTCAACAGGTAGCCCTGCTGCCTTTGGCGATACAGATTTCGCAGATGCAAGAGGATATTGCCTGAGCCGCTCTGCCAACGGTATCCTGAGCTTTACAGGCGACATCCTTACCTCCGATGTGAGCTACAGTGCCACCTATAATGCCGGACAGGGCGATGGCTATAACCTGGTAGGAAACCCTTATAGCTGCTCGATCGGGATCACCTCAGATGCTACTTCCGATAACAACTTTCTAAACGACAATAACGCCAAGCTGGATGCCAGCTACCGGGCAGCCTATATCTGGGAAGAACAGGCAGGATATGCTGATGTCCGCGATGATTACCGTGTGATCTGCAATACCGGTTATTCGGGTTTTGGATCCGCATCACCGCTCTCACAAGACTATGTGCAGCCCGGACAAGGTTTCTTTATAAAAGTGAACTCAGCACAAAGCATCACCTTTAGTGCCAATAGCCGTGCCCATAGCAGTAATGCTTTTTATAAGAACCATAAAAACACATGGCCCGGACTGGAGCTTACACTCACCGCAGGCGATCTGCAAAACAGCACCGTTGTGGCATTTCATAATGATATGACCACAGGGCTGGACCCCAGCTATGATGTTGGCAAATTCAAAGGAAATCCCTATATTTCCTTATATACCCGCCTTGTGGATGACAATGGTGTGGATTTTACCGTGCAGGCTCTGCCGGAAACAAATATGGAAAGTCTTACAGTTCTCGTAGGTGTGGACCTGGCAGAAGACCAACTGGCTGAATTCAGCCTGGAGCATGAGATGCCGGATCACATTCCTGTTTTCCTGGAAGACCGCCAGCAAAACACCCTTACCAACCTGAAAGAGAAAAACTACAGCACCATGGTATCGCAGGGAACAAGCATCGACAGGTTCTTCCTTCATTTCAGGGATGTAACAGCTATTGCAGACAATACACCTGAAGAAACTAACATACGGACTTATAATACTGGAAGTACGCTTTATGTGATCAACCCCGATGGCTATAAGGGTAATATCAGCCTGATCAGCATCAGCGGGCAGGAACTGATGAATGTATCCCTTATTGGAGACAGCAAACAACAAATATCACACAGCTTCCCGGCAGGTTGTTATATAGTTCGCTTCACAGGCAATAAGCTCAACACAACGAAAAAAATATTTGTAAGATAAAACCAGGAATTAAAAATAACACCCTGTGCCCCTGTGCCTCTGTGGTTATCTTAAAATAAAAAATAAATCATATAAATATGAAAAACATTATCAAAATATTAATAGTATTAAGCTTGTATTTGTCTGTAAGTGATACAAGCCTTTTGGCCCAAAATCCTGGCCCGCCACCACCTCCCAACCATAATTCAGAAGGAAATCAAGGAGGAGGAAGGGCACCTGTAGGTGGTGGAATATTTATACTGATGGCACTGGGTGGGTCATACAGTGCTTTTAAAGGATATAAAGCATATTCGAAAAAGAAGAGAAACCTTGTGGAATAATTATTTGATAAATATTCCCATGGATATTGTATCCTAAGCAATGAGAATACTAATTATTATATTTCATCTCATAAGCTATATGAGTTATTCTCAAATTACTAATGTCGATACTATGAGTGTGACATCTCCTGTTATGAAAGATTTCAATCAGACCTGCAAATTAAAAATGAATGAAGTAATAAACTTCCCGGATGGCTTAACATTAAAATTATATTATTTCTCTCATAAAAAAGTTTACGAAGGCCAGATATCTCCTGAAATTGCGCATTTATCCTTTTCAAAAAATAATAATAGTATAGAGTTGTCATTAAGAAAGCATTACTCTCAAGAAGAAGATGGCAAGATAATAAGTATACATTATGAAACTAAAATTTGGGAAAAATATGAAATTCAGTTAAAGGAGCTTTCTTATGATGAATATATTGAGATTGTTGTTATACCGTACAACAAGGATTAATTTGCTTAATTTCATGAAGTAAGTCCAACTGATAGTGATGGCATGAATGATGACATCCTTTTTGCAAGAAATTACCACTCTTAATTATTTACATATAAAAGTCTTATTATCACCAATATAATACTCCTTATACTGCAATTGTAATACTGAATTATTTCCAGTACCATAAATGTAAGCCTCGTTTTTCAAAAAATTAAATGCTTAGTTTCTACATTTAAGGACACAATTAAAATTGTTGCATTTATTAAAAGGACATTGAAGCAGTAGATATGTTCAAAATGAAAAAGACAACTTTACTTTTCTTTATAGCGATTTTCAGTTGCATATTCTTAATTTCACAGCAATGGGGATATGTTGGAAGTAATGGATTTACTGCTGGAAAAGTATTAAATACTTCCATGGCTATTGACAGCAATGAAACTACCTGTGTAGTATTCTCCGATTATTCAAACTCCACAAAAACCATCTTTAAAAAAAAGAAAAAGAAAAAGCGTCCGGGTTAATGTGAGAGAAATTTAATTTTCAAATAGAATAGATCGCAACTGAAACCTTTATTAGCTTAACTACAAACTACGAACTACGAACTTATATATCCACAGAAACACCAATGCCAGCCTCAACAGCTTTATCATAAATAAGTTTCGCAGCCGCCGCATCCTGAATGGCCAGTCCGTTTGATTTAAAAACAGTGATCTCTTCTGCGTCAGTTCTGCCTTCTTTTTTTCCGGTTATCAAATCACCAAGCTCAGCATAAAAATGGTCTTCTGTAATAGAGCCTTCTTGCAAAGGGATCATAATATCTCCGGCTTCACTAAAACAAGCTTCTTTGGAGTCACCAACAACTTTTGATCGTTGAATAGTGGCTGTGTCAAGTTCTCTTGCGTTGGGAGTATGGCTTCCGATATTATTGATATGTGTTCCGGGTTTTAATTTTTTTCCATCAAAAAGTGGGGTGGGAGATGATGTTGCTGTGCAAATTATATCAGATTCCAACAGCTCGTCTGAACTACTTGCTTTGACAACATTTAGATTGAATTCCTCTGAAGTTTCTTTTGCAAATTTTTCAGCGGCATCTTCATTGATATCATAAACCAATACTTTTGAGATGCTTACGGTTTCTTTCATGGCACTCAATTGCATTTTTGCCTGGCCACCTGTTCCGTAAATACCTATTATCTGATCTTTGTCTTTACGAGCCATGTATTTATTAGCAACTCCACTGGCTGCTCCGGTTCTCACTGCAGTGAGATAACCACCATCCATGATACAAACCACATTTCCGGTTTCGGTATCCTGTAATAATACTTTTCCGAAAATAGTCGGTAGATTATATTTTGTAGGATTATTTTTAAACACACTCACAACCTTACAGGCCAATGCTCCCATATCTTGAAGATATGCAGGCATATATAAAGACAAACCTACAGGCGAAGTAATATTGTTACGCAATGGCATTATAGCTGTCCCGTTCGATAATTCAGCGAAAGCTTTTTCAACCACTTCGATGCAGTCTTTCATGTTTAAAACTTTCTGAACATCTTCTCTGTTTAACAAAAGTGGCATGATATGATCTCCTTTTTATATTTAGGTTAATTATAAATTATTATCAGAAAAAAAGAAGGAATTGCAAATTAGTCAATCCCCTCTTTATATTTTGTCATTATACTTCTTCAAATCTTCCCTGGAAGAATCTCAGGTATTGTGGTTCATATGTAAACTTTAAGCCTTTAATGGTTTCTCTTTTGTTGTAGAGAGTGATGATGCTGTCAGCAACCAGATCCATATGTGCATTAGTGTAAGCTCTACGTGGGATCGTTAAACGTACAAGTTCCAGTGAAGGACGGTAGTTTTCACCATCGGGTTTACGTCCTTTGGAAACATTTCCTCTTTCCATAGCACGAACTCCTGAATCAATAAATAAAGCTGTTGCCAGTGCCTGTGCAGGATATTCATCCTGGTCTAAATGGGATAAGAAACGTTTGGCATCCAAAAATACCGCATGAGATCCAACAGGTTCTACAATAGGCACTCCGGCTTCAAGTAGCTTTTCTCCAAGATATTGTGTCTGTTCAACACGATTGCTGATATAGTTGAAATCCAGCATTTCCACAGCACCTACAGCATGAACAGCCAGGTCACCGGCAGCCAGACCACCATTAGTTACTGAACCCTCATATTTACGCAGCATATCCTGTGCATCCATATAGAATTTTTCATCATCCTTAATACCGAGGAAACCTCCGATATTCACCATATAATCTTTTTTACTGGATACTGTACATCCGTGCCCATAACTGAAAAGTTCATGAAGGATATCCTGGATAGAATCATGATGATAATTAGGATCATATTTTTTGATCATATAAGCATTCTCAACTGCACGTGTGGCATCCCACATCAGGTAAATGTCATTAGCTTCACAGTATTCGTAAATTTCTTTGGCGTTTTCCATATGAACAGGCTGACCACCGGCAAGGTTTACACTTAATTCGAAACTTATATAAGGGATTTTGTCAGAACCATGTTCATCAACAATTTTCTTAACCTTATTCAGGTCAATATTCCCTTTCCAGCGGAAAGTGTTCGTTGGGTCGTGGGCTTCATCACAAATTACATCTGCAAATGTACCTCCTGCAATTTCCTGATGTAATTTAGTTGTGGTGAAATACATATTTCCAGGAACAAAACCATCTTTGATCAGGCATTGCGACATAATATGTTCTGCAGCCCGGCCCTGATGGGTTGGGATGATATATTTATATCCGGTTACAACTTGTAAAGCCTCTACAAGATCGAAATAATTTTCACTGCTGGCCTGTGTTTCAATGCTTGTCAGATATGACGCCCATTGATCTGTAGTCAAGGCAGTTGTTCCTGAATCTGTCAGGAAGTCAATAGCCACATGCTTTGATTGCAATAAAAATGTGTTATAACCTGCTTCTTTAGCATACTCAAGACGTTGTTCGGAAGTTGTTTCTCCAACATACTCAATTTGCTGAATGTTAAACGGTTCGCAACTAAAAGTAAAATCACTAATAAGAGGGCGTTTCCATTTGAAATATGCTTCGTCATTCCAATCTACATCATCCTGTAATGAGAGTCCGCTAATGTTTGCTTTTTCTTCATAAACCTGCTTTACAACTTCAGCAACTTCAACAATTTGTTCATTTGTTAAAGCCATACGAGGAATTTGCAAAGGAAGGATGTTGGTTCCGAACCTACCGTCAAGAAAACATCTGACACCTGATTTCAGATAAATGGCAGCAGCAAGGGTGTGTGCAGGATTCTTTACGCCGGGTAGAAATTCATCCGCTTTAATGTAAAGACCATCAGCTCCAAAAAAGGATGGAATGTCTTTTAATTGATTTGCAAGTATTTCAGTTTGCTGAAAAATCCAAAAGGATTGTTTTTCATAAACCATTTCTTTCAGGCCTCTCGCAAATACTTCCATAGTACGACCGGCCATTCCTCCGTAAGTATGCAGGCCTTCGTAAACAACTACTTCATTCATGAATTTGTCGTAATATTCGTAGTTGTTGGTTGCGATCAATCCACCTGTGTTAGATCTTGGATCTTGTCCTGCATCAATGATAAAAACATGTGCCAGTTCTGCAATTTCTTTGACTATCTCTTTTATGGTTTTGTTTTCAAATCCTGCTTCATTCTTGCGAATGAAATTTGCAGATGAAATAATGTATGAACCGTTTACAACAAGAGAGGAATTATTTTCCTCTGCGATTTTTGAGGCTTCTTTTAAATTAGAAAAAGAAACGGGTTTATAACCATCAGCATATAGTTCAATATATGCGAAAGGTTGTTTATTTTCGGTTAAATTCTTCTTTAATTCGTCAAGATCAATATTTCCTGAAAATTTCTCATCATTTGATGCCAGAATTTCGACAAAAGCTCCTCTGTCGTTAATTAATTCAACGGGTTTTTTTGAGTTTGAGAAAATAACATCATTTACATTAACCATTGTAGTGGCGATCAGCTTGTGTGATCCTTTAATGTTATGTGTCGGGCAAACGTTCTCATGTCCGAAGATCTCTTTCACATTATCTACAAGGTTCTCGAAGTTACGACTTCCTGCATAGGTTTCATCTCCTATAAACAATCCTGCGAACTGTTCCTGGCTTACAGCACTTGTTCCCTGGCTTGTCATGTCAAAGGTGACAAGATATGAAGGGATGTTGAAAGTGTTATAATCGGCTTCCATCAGTGCGTCAATTCTTTCCTGGAAATCAGTGAAGATCAGGTTTCTGATTGTCTTTATTTTATAAGGCTCTGCTAACATTTTAACTTATTTTATTATAGATTAATTATTTTATTGTTTCCAGGTTTATTTATTCAAATCCCATTCAGTTATTTACTTTAAAAATTAACAGCTATAATGGGTTTATTAAGAAAGTGGGTAGTCGTTATGAAATCTTTTCAATCTTTCTTCAAGAACAGGGATCTGATTCCTGTGAATGAGTGAAACACAAGCGCGTAATCCTTCTTTTCTTTCACTTCTGGCTATATCAAGTGTTATGGCGCTGATGCCGTAATACAAAAGCTTTTCCAGTAATTTACCTCCTGTAAATCCAGGGTAGGATATTGTGAAGTAAAATCCATCAGCAATAGGAGTTCCATCATCTTTATCATAGACAATGTCAAAGCCATTATCTGTAAATAGTTTTTTTATGATACGAGCTTTATCACCGTATTCAATTACATCTTCCCTGTAGTTATATTCTCCGTTGTTTATGGCTCTCAGGATGGCTAGTAATCCATATTGTGCAGAATGTGAGCATCCTGCACTTAAGGCATAAATGCAGCCATATAAGATAGAGTAACCGAGGCAGTCTGTAGCGAAGAATCGCTTGAGTGCAGGTCTTCTGAGCTTTTGAAGTTTATTAGATATTACAATCATACCCAGGCGAGGTCCCGGATAGCTAAAAGCTTTTGAGCTCGATATTAATAAGATGTAATTATCAGTATAATTTGCAACTGTTGGCTGGTAGGGTGTCTCACCTGGTATGGAATAATTTTTTCTGAAATCCATACCGAAATATGCCAGGTCCTCTAAAATAATGATATCGTATTTGTTGGCCAGATCACCAATGATCTTCAATTCTTTTTCAGTAAAACAGATCCATGAAGGATTATTAGGATTGGAATAAAGAATAGAATGAACATGACCTTTACTAAGTATGGATTCGAGCTTTTCCCTTAGTTTATCGCCTCTGTATTCGTAAACATCAAATGATTCTACTTTCCTGCCAATGATGTCAAGTTGTTGCTTATGAAGAGGAAAGCCGGGATCGATAAACAGAACTGTGTCGCGGTCTTCCCACATATTATCTATGGCAATAAAGGAAGCCATGCTTGCCTGAAGACTTCCAACAGTTGGTATACATCCTTCAATGTCAACATCCTGGTTTAGAAATAATTTTACAAATCTTGAAATCTCATGTTTTAATTCAGTGACACCTTCCAGCATTGGGTATTTTGAATTAACACCTCTTTTGATGGCTTCAATCTCAGCATCCATCCCAATCTGAGGAGTGATAAGTCCGGGAATTCCCATTTCCATGCGAATATATTTCTCTCCGGTTTCTTCCTCAATAATATTTATAAGCCTTACAATTTCACGGATGGTAGCTTTGCCAACACTGTGAAAGCTGCTTTCATTAATTGTTTTCTGTACCGTTTCAAAATCTATGGGAGTGTTTTTTATATTTGATGTGGGGTTAATCATAATCTGTTGGTTAATAAATTGAGCTTGCTGCAAATCTAAAAAAAAAAATACCAGTTGTTATAATATTTCAAATGCTATAATCAGTTCTTTTCTATTCTGATACGAACATCTACAGCTGTTAAATTATCTTCTGTGCCAATTAATGGATTCAGATCTAGCTCAAAAATTTCAGGGGCAACACTTACTAATGCAGCAACCCTCATGATTGTATCTGCAAATATTTCTTCATTTACAGGATCTTGATTTCTTACACCCTTAATAATATCATAGCTTTTTAGGTTTCGTATCATTGACAGGGCTTCATTTTTATGGATAGGTGCCAGGGCGGCACTCACATCCTTTATAACTTCCACGAAAATGCCTCCCAGTCCACATAATACTATATGTCCAAATCCTTCTTCCCGTTTCGCACCAATGAAAACTTCCGTGCCAAAGAGCATAGAGTATATTAAAACTGCTGAAGTATCTTTGATTTTCATCAGGCGGTCAAACTCTGTGGAAAGAGTTTCTTTATCCATAATATTCAACACCACACCGTCCACATCAGACTTATGAAGAGGCCCTACTACTTTCATCACCAGTGGATATCCAAATTCGTTTGCAAATTCAATAGCATCCTTCTTTTTTGTCACCTGCTTTTCATTGCTGCGGGCAATACCAGCTGCATCCAGTAAGCATTGACAATCAGTAGGGGATAGGTAACCGTTTTTGGATTCATCAATGATATTGCGTATCTTTTCTTTATAAATGGAAGGAAGTTTTATTCTTAATGGAGCCGGTTTTGGTGTATGATAAACCCTTGCCAATGCTTCTCCAAATATAACTTCATCAGGGAAGTATACTTTGCCTCTTTCGACAAACTCTTTTATTTCATCCTGGGCTGTTAATGTTGACGGGAGAATAGGGAAGATAGGCTTTTTGCAGCTATTCATTTTATCGTCAAGGTACTCATATACTTCAGAGATGTCATATAGGCCGGGAGTTCCAAAAATTACAGCCATTCCATCAATATTATCAAATTTCTGATCAGCATAATCCAGGATGTTTCCTAATTGTTCAGCGGTTCCGGTGGCAAGAAAATCTATTGGGTTTCCAACTGAAGATCCGGGAAATAGTAGGTCCTTAAGTTCATCAGCATCCGGACCTTCAATATGAGGCACGCTCATTCCATTGTTTGAGAGGACATCGGTAAGCATAACGGCAGGACCACCTGCATGGGTGATAACTGCAAGTCTGTTACCATTAAGAGGTTTTTGCATAAAAACAGATGCGACTGAGATCAGGTCTTCACGGCCATAACATCTTACTATGCCGGCTTTTTTAAACAATGCATCTACCGCTATATCTGAACTTGCCAGTGCACCTGTATGTGATGATGCGGCACGGCTTCCTGCTTCTGATGTTCCCGCTTTGATGGCTGCAATTTTACATCCTTTCTTTATTAATGATGAAGCATGCCTGAGCAGCATATGGGGCTTGTCGATGTTTTCAATGTATAGAAGCTTAACTTTTGGACTAACATCAGGATCAAAAGTATCATCCATATATTTCAATATTTCCTCAACACCCAATTGTGCACTGTTTCCAACGGAAAAAACACGGGCAAAAGCCAGGCCTTTGGGGATCCCAGCTTCCATGATAAAGCAGGCAGTGGCTCCCGATCCTGAAATAAAATCACATCCGTCAAGGTGGAGTTTTGGAATAGGCCTGGTAAATACTCCATGGTAATCAGGGGTCATAACACCTATGCAATTCGGGCCAATAAGCGATGCTTTTGCATCATCAATGATGCCGGTAACCATACTTTCAAGGATCCTTCCTTCGTCACTCTCTTCGCTAAAACCTGCTGAGAGTATAATAAATGCTTTTGTGTTTTTTAATCTGGTGAGAACATCGACTGTGTCAGGACAGTATTTCGCAGCTATTGCAATAATTGCAAGGTCTATATCAGGTAGGTCTCTTAAATTTTTGTGGCTTTTAATTCCTTGAACTTCATCATCTTTCAGATTTGTAACATATAGCTCTCCTTTAAAATCCCCATCAATTAAATTCTTAAGTACTTTGCCGCCTGGCTTGCTTATGTCATTTGACCCTCCTACAACTACAATGCTTCTTGGATTAATAAGTTGATCAGATATCATGAAATCCTGAGTTTGCTTTTGTTAATACTTCGGATAACAAATGTAGGGAAAAAGATAGTACGAATGGTGAATGGTGTATAGATGTCGGATGCCGGATAGCGACCAGCGACCAGTGACCAGAATCCCCCTATCTTTTAATAAACCTTCTTATAGTATTCGTCTTGCGTATAATAGAGGAGAGTGTGAAACTATCAGACAGGGAATTTCTACGTTCTGAGATTTGATTCAAAAGTTTTATTTTAATCTTTTCAATCTGGGCTTTATCTTCTCCAAGTTTAATGATCATGTTATCGACAAATCCATCAAATTGCTGATCTGAATCATCATTGGTTTCGTCAAAGCTTTTTAACTCATAAATAAGCTTATTGATGCGTTCCAGGGAAGCGGAAACTTTCAATTGAGCTTCTTCAAGGTTTTTGTGCAGTAATTCGAGGTAATCATTGTCTATGACAAACTCGCAGAAATCTTTTATCAGAAGAGAAAATGCTTTATTTGTGCTGAACTGCTGAACTTTAAAATCCTCATAAACATCATATTGCATTATCTCATATGATTTTGGCAGAATGGCAGTTCTGTCCTTGATCTTTTTTATGATCATTTCATTGATCTCGTTCCAGTTGGATAGGAATGTTTCCTTCTTGCTGTGGTAGATTAGTTCGTTAATAGTGTCTTTATTAAAGATGTTTCTTTTCAAAATATATTCACATCTTTTGAGATTGCCAATAACTTCTTTTTCCAAAAGTCTGTCAATATCTTCTCTGTGTTCCATGAATAATATTCTGAGGTCAAACACGAATTTTATCAACTCAGTTTCCAGGATGTTCATATTATTAACCAATTCCTGGTTTGATAACCATTTGTCAGGAATCTTCTGGACCCTGGTTTTAATTCGGGATAATCTGTTGTATTCTTTTTTGCGATATTTAATTACAGAGTTAGTATTGACAATTTTCATGTCATTGCTTATCTGTTGAACTACATAAAATGTTTTATTAAGCAAAAGTGTATAAAGTGATTGAAGAGAAGTCTCATTTAATCTGGTAAATTCTTCATATAAGATCTCAGCTTTACTTATTTCTGTGTCGATAGTATTAGTGCTTAATATTTTCTGATTGATTATTTTCTCCAGTTTTATACTGCTGTTAAAAGATAATTCATTAATCTTCCGAACCTTAATTAGATATTGAAAGCTGATCATTCCAAGGTTCTCCAGGATCTCATTAGTAATTTGATATGTAAGCCCATCAAAATATGCTTTAAGAAGTTTCCTGAACTCTATCATATACTTTGTTTTTCCTTTATAGAGTGAGGCTTGCTTTTTTATCTTAAATAGTATTGTAGTAAGATTGTCCTTCCTTTTAATTTTCAGGTCTGCAAAAGTCAGCTCAAGAATAATTATTTCAGGACTTAATGAGATGAATTTCTTTATACTGTTTATAAAGAAATCTATTCCATCAGAAATGAGCTTTTGCTGATCATGGAAAACACTGGTATTTAGATTGGACATCACTTCCTGAGATTCCGATAAAATGGCTTTCTGGCAATCGTGTAATGCAGGAAGCATTTCTTCTTTTAATGCATGTTCTGTTTGATAAGTATTAAACCTGGAAAGGTTGTTAGTAATAATATCTTTAATTATCCGGATAGAGTGATTATGGTAGTTGAAAAATTCAGAGAAATAGTTTTTATTAATAGATTCATCAATAGTTTTTATGTGTTCATAAACCTTGTGAATATGTTCTGAAAGCAAGGGGTTGGCAGGATATGATATTTCAGGAGCTTTGGATTCCCTTGATATAATAAGATCCAGGCCTTGCCTTATGAATTCTGACTTTTGTTGAACATTGGAGACTTTTACCTGGCCTATTTCAATATTTTTAAAGTATGATGAAGCTTTAACCAGGATGGTAGATCCAATATTATGGCATAGATGGTTCACACTGTCTACATATTGGTCTTCCTGTCCTTCACTTATTTCAGGAATACCAAAAAATACCAGGTCGCTGTTAGATGATTCCACCTGGATAATTTCATTAACAGGCCTTTGCTCGATTTGATTGTTCAGTACTTTAATCTCAGCATCCATTCGCAATGATTCAAGCACTTTTTCTGTATCATCTATTAATCTTTCCTTTTGATCATTTATAGGATTAATAATTAGTATTCTGGCTGTTGCGTTTTCCCAGGATTTAGACAACCATACAAATTTTATCAGGGAAAGCATTAAATTGCAATTATTACCGCCACCTCTGCACCATATATCTATTCGTTCATAATTGCCAAAACCTTGCTCTTTATCATAATCGAGCATTAGTATATTAAAATCAAGGTCTGATAAAGTTTTAACCATTTTAACAAACCTTACAGGATTTTCGCTTTGTCGCGCCCATCCTAAAAGAACGGTATTGGGCTCTACTCCTGAAAATCCATATGTGCTTGCAATGGCCTCAATACCTTCGTAAATATTTTTACATTCATGACGACGAGTAAATAAACCTTCAGATTTTCTAGTCTCTTCTGTATCTATAGCCTGTTCATGCTTTTTGAAAAGTACTTTAGCTGACTTATTCAGGATAAGATCGAAGTTTGAAAGTAATCCCTGCTTTCCTGTAAGGTCCTTACCCAGTTCGATAAGATAAGGTCTCATTTTAGTACCACCACTGAACATGATGATATTTGGCCTCCAGTTCCTTTCTTCCAGTCCTCTTTGGTCAATCCTGTTTAAAATAGATCTGATTATAGTTGACCACACACTTTGCCATACATCACCATAGTCGAGGGCAATTTTTTTTCTTTTAATATAAAAATATATTCCGGCAAGAATAGCCATAGCCCCAAGCATAGCCAGTGTGTCAATCTTGAACATAACTGCAAAGCAGGCAATAAATCCAAGGATTCCTACCCATTGCGATATTTTGAATGAGGGACGAAAATCAGTGCTTGCCCATTTTTCTAAGGCAAAAGCAAGATTGATAAATCCATATGCAGCAATATAGAACATGGTGACAATTGCAGCTATCATGTCCAGTTCACCGATTAGAATTCCAATTTCAGCAATCAAAAAGGTGAAAAGTAATGCATTTCTGGGTTCATTATTGATTCCTTGTCCGCGGGCAAAAAACTTTGGTGTAATCCTGTCTTTTGAAATTGCCTGTAATATCCTTGGACCTCCTAATATTCCACCAAGGGCAGAAGAAAGGGTAGCTCCCCAGATACCAATTATAACGAGGGGGGATGACCAAGCAATCTTCATCAGGAAATTATTGTCAGAGATGAGCAGGTCCCTGTTAACAAAAAGAGCAAATGATATTGCCAGAGCTACATATACTATAAAGCCTACAATAATTGCAAGAAGAGTTCCTGAAGGTATATCTTTTTTTGGATTTTTAAGATCTCCGGACATCGCCACTCCAGCTGTAAATCCAGTAACTGCCGGGAAAAATATAGCAAATATGGTAATAGTTGAGAAGCCATCCCGTAATGGTAGTATTGATGTTGATGTATCTGCTGAATTAGCTACACTGAAAAAACCTATAAATATTGATACCAGGGAGATCACAATTGCTCCCAGTATTATAAACTGTGTTTTCATTGCAACAGATGTGCTGATAAAGGCAATGATTACCAGTAATATCAGTATAGCAGAACCAACTATCCTGTAATTATTTATTGAGGGTTCTAATCCTGTTAAGGTGCTGATGTATTCGATACCCAGGAAGTTTTCACAGAATCCAATAACATATAATGCTATACTAAAGGCAGTGCCTATAAAAATTGTTATCCCAATGGATCCTCCAATAGGCAGTCCAAGGCTCCTGGAGAGCATATAATATATTCCCCCAACTTTAATCTTTTTATCTGTTGCAATACTTGATATGCTTAATCCTGTTGTAATAGATATCAAGTGTGAAAGAAATATGATCCCCAGGGCAACTATTAATCCTGATTGTCCGACAACCCATCCAAGTCTCATATACATGATCACACCTAAGATGGTTAGAATGGAAGGTGTGAAAACACCGGCAAAAGCCCCGAATTTTTTTACTTGCTTTATTGACATAAAGATGAATGACTTAATACAAATCTAATGTAAAAAGCAATGCGAATCTGAGAAATATATATATGTTATTTAATGTAAAGAATTATTTAAGCTTGCTCCACTGAGAAAAATCTTCGGCAATGATTTTCTCATTAAGCTCTTTAACAAGCTCTTTATATAAACTTTTGGAACCACAGAAATACATTGATTCTAAAGGATCTTTGTCGATTATCATTTCAAAGAGTTCTGTTGGTTTCGGTGTTTTGTCAAGATTCTTGTAATCTTTGAATGAGATATCCAGGAAAGCAACTCTTTCAGTGATCCCTCTGTTATCAAGCAGAAACCCATTGGCAAGCCTGGTTGGATATGCCAGTTTCCCTTCATACATAAGACCCTTGATGTCAGGATATGATACCACCCTGTCTTTTTCTTTAGAAAGTATCACCGGAACAAGAGTATCGTAATTTGCTTTGGTTTTGTAGATAATAGCAGGAGGAGATGCAAGCATTGCCTGCTCTTCTTCAGCAGTGATATGTTCTATTTCTTTCTTGTTTTTTGAGGCATGATTATTGCACGATATAAAAGCGATAATTACTAAAAAAGATATTGAAAGCAATAAGAATGTTTTTTTCATAAAAACTATGTTTGATTGGAATGCATTCTATAAAACATTGCAATATTAGAAAATATCTTTTAATGTTTAATATTAATAACAAGATTTTAATAACTTTGCACGGTTCTTATAAGCTAACACTGGATTTAGAAACTAAATTAATTCTTAGAAATGAAACGCATTATTCTTTTAACGATTACACTTTTTATCACTGCCCTCATAGTAGATGCACAGGCTATTAACAAAGGTGAGAAAACTCCAGAAAATCCAAACGCACCATATATCAAATTTGAAAAAACGGTTCATGATTATGGCACTATCTATCAGAACTCGGATGGAACTTGTGAATTTATATTTAAAAATACA